>JAHDDJ010000266.1 GCA_020629385.1 Erythrobacter sp. | reverse complement strand
GCCGAAACCTCGGTCGACGTGCCGGAAGCGAGCGTCGCCGATGCGGTGATGATGCTCGATCTGCGGGATACCAACGCGATGTTCTTCAAAAATGCTGGAACCGGACGGCATAATATGGTTTATCGCCGCCGAGACGGTTCGATCGGCTGGGTCGAACCACGGTAAAGGTTTCGCAACCACCCCCCAACGGTTGCTGAAACTCCCGCCCGGCTCCCTCTGGCTGTGGCTGGACCTAACTTCATATTTTCAGACAGTTGCCTGCGGGATCGGGCGATTGTGTGCCGTTAGAAACTTGGAACAATGGACGCCAATTTCAGAATTTTACCCGATGCTGTCGGGGTTATCGATGCAGCTTCAAAGCAGGAAATCCTGGAAGCTGCCGCAGAGCGATTCGCGCTGGTTTACGGTGTTGATCGTGCCAGTGTGCTTGAATCGCTGGAAGAACGCGAAGCGCTTGGCAGCACCGGTTTTGGCCGCGGCGTGGCCATTCCCCATGCCCGTATTGACGGGATCAATCGCCCGGTGGCAGTTCTGCTAAAGCTCACCGAAGCAGTTGATTTTGGTGCGGCGGACGGAATGGATGTCGACCTAGTGTTTGGCCTGTTGTCTCCGGTCAATGCAGGCGCCAGCCATCTGCATGCTCTTGCCGCCATTTCGCGGATTGTGCGCGACGAGGCGACGCACAGCGCCATCACCGAAGCGCAGAATGCCGAGACAATCTATGCGCTGTTGACGAATGCGACGGATCGTGACGTCGCCTGAGGAATCGAGCAAAGGTGCCGGTCTTCATTACCGGGCTTTGGAGCGGCTTTATGCATCCGCTCCTGTCAATGCGCTGTTTGACTCGCAGCTTTCGATTGTTGGTGAAGGTCGCTCGCGGCTTGAATTTACCGTGACCGAGCAGGCTTACCACGCCGCAGGTGCAGCGCATGGGACAATCTATTTCAAGATGCTCGATGATGCAGCGTTCTATGCCGCGAACACGCTGGTTACGGATCGCTTTCTACTAACGACGTCGTTCAACCTGCACTTCACCAAACCGGTGCGCGAAGGCAAAGTGGTCGCCGAGGGCCATTGGGTCAGCGGAAAACGCCGCGTTTTTGTGGCTGAATCCCGCCTGATTGACGAAGAAGGCGATGAAATAGGGCGTGGCACGGGCACATTCATGCGCTCGCATATCTCTTTGTCAGGGCTACCCGGCTATAGCGCGGAATAGTCGAAGCGATGGACGATCGCCTCCCTGCCCATCTGGAAGTATCCGGACTAATCCGCGCGGTGCAGGCGGAAGGCGGTTTTGCGACTGTGCTCGCCAAGGGAGAGCGTGATGCAGGCACTATCCTTCTGGTAACAACTGGCCCGGGTGAGCCAACCTGCCTGTTTGAGCGCATGCCGCAGCTCGACGGGTCGCGGATTTTTACCAAAACCCGCGTGCAAGACTCTGACAACCCTACAGAATTTAACGATTACTTAACCAAAAGGCGTCACCAAGACCGCGATATCTGGATCCTGGAGCTGGATATCGCAGGGGCAGAACGCTTTACCGCACTGCAGCATAAATAGGTTGACTTGATTTCAAGTGAAACTATTTGAGCCCTCGAACTTCTGATGCGCAGGCGGCGGAATGGCAATCCGGTCATTTGGTTAGCACGCAGACGGGGGACGGCCGGCAGGCCAGAAACTGGACCAATCCTACAACGCAATTAACGCAATCAGGTCCCAGCCTGCGACAGTGCTCGTTCACCGCACAAGATAGTACAAACATGGCTCGTAAGACCCATTTCGCCGGATTTGCAGCAGCTGCTGCGACTTTGGCAATTACTTTTGCAAGCGCCGAGATCTCCGGTGCAAATGCCCAGCAGGGCGTTGAAGAAGAGATTCAGGATTTTGACCAGCCCGTAACCGATGAAACGGTTCCGGTTTTCATTTCCGAGCCGGTGATCCAGCCGCTGCCCGAAGAAACGGAGACTGTTGAGGTTGACGATGCAATCGACACTGCGCCACAGGCTTCATCGCTGCGCGAGCTGGTTGCCAATACCGACACCGAATTCACTCTGTCGCGCGAGATGGAATGTCTTGCCGGTACAGTCTACTTTGAATCGCGCGGCGAACCGCTTGCCGGTCAACTTGCCGTTGCCCAGGTGGTGATCAACCGTTCGGAATCGAGCCGTTTCCCGTCCAGCTATTGCGGCGTTGTATATCAGCGTTCGCAATTCAGCTTTGTCAAAGGCGGCAAGATGCCGCGCATCAAGCGCAGCTCAACAGCCTGGAAACGCGCCAAGGCGATTGCCCGCATCGCGCATGAAGGTCAGTGGGAAAGCGAAGCGCAGGACTCGCTCTATTTCCATGCGACGTATGTCCGGCCCAGCTGGAGCCGCAAAAAGGCTCGCCGCGCGGCAATCAACACGCATATTTTTTATCGCTGATATTCGGTGATGGTATTTGCAAAAGCCCTCTTCCGCTGGAAGGGGGCTTTTCATTTCCGGGTTACGCTTGGGCTATCTCGACCCAAACAGGCGTGTGATCGCTGGCCTTTTCGCGGCCGCGATATTCCTTGTCGACGCCTACAGCGGTCATCCGGTCGGCCAATTCGGGTGTCAGCAACAGGTGATCGATCCGGAAGCCGTGATCGCGCTGCCATGCCCCTGCCTGATAATCCCAATAAGTCCAGACCCCGCCGCGCGGGTTTAAAGTTCTGACCGCATCGGTCCAGCCATCTGCCAGCAGCCGGTTATACGCATCGCGGGATTCCGGTTGCATCAACGCATCAGACGCCATGGCTTTGACCGCCCAGACGTCGTCATCTTCGGGAATGACATTGTAGTCCCCGACCACTGCGCAGGGAATCTCCATGGCCCAAAGTTCTGCCATGCGTTCGCGTAAGCGCTTCATCCATGCGATCTTGTAATCGAATTTCGCGCCAGGATGCGGATTGCCATTGGGCAGATAAATACACGCCACGCGCACGCCATCAATATCCGCTTCCAGATAGCGGGCCTGTTCGCCTTCACCTTCTTTGGGTCCGTCGATACCCAAGCCACGCTTCGTCTCGACCGGCTCGACGCCATCAGCCAAAATCGCGACGCCGTTGAAGCTTTTCTG
>JAHDDJ010000265.1 GCA_020629385.1 Erythrobacter sp. | reverse complement strand
TCCATCGATATCGACCATGCAGAAGCAGGAACCGACTTCACCGCAACTGCGGGTGGCAATTTCACCACGGGCCTCAATTCGATCATCACCGGCGGCGATATTGTTGTCGCAGGCGATATTGTTAATCTCGGCAATTCGACGGCTGGCGGACTGATCCAGGTGACCGGCACGCAAATCGACTTCGTCAATCTGGTTGCTGGCGACACTGTTGATTTGACTACGGACTTCAACACTCCGCAAAATGTTACCGGCAGCGGCAATTTGAACATCACGGGCGTGAACATCACTGCCGGAACAGGCGCAAGCAGCCTCGATTCACTGGGTAATATTACGATCACGGGTGACACGATCATCGGCGGCAGCCTGACCATGGGCGCGGACGGCGATATCACCTTCGTCACCGCCGATGTGCAAGGCGGAGATTTTGAGGCAACTGCAGACGGTGACATTGCATTTGCCTCCGCCGTCGCGGACGGTGCCGTTGATTTCCTCGCGGGTGGATCGATTGCCGGAAGCGGCGATGTAGAAGCCGGAACTTCGGTCGATCTGGTGGCGGATGCCGGCTCGGTCGCGGCAAACGATATCCGTGCAGGCGGAGATGTGAACATTGGGGCTGGCACCACGGTATCTATCAACGACGTATTTGGGGACGCTAACGATCTCACGATCAGTGCGGGCGGCGATGTAGGCTTGCGCGACACGCTTGGAACAGTGAACGTCGCGATCAATAGCGGCGGCACGATTACATACCGCGATATCGATGCAGGCTTGGTCGCCGATCTTGATGCCTTAAGCGATATAACAGGAACGTCGATCACCGCAGGCGATGTGATTGATGTGCGCTCTTCTGGTGGTGGCGCGGTTACGGCAGACGACTTCTCGTCGAACCGTAACATCGGTGTGACCACCACGGGGCAAGTAACAGTCGCAAACGTCGCTGCCGCGCTTGGCGGAACAGGTGATGCAACGATCACCGGCGACGCAGGGATCGATATCGACACCTTGTCCGCCATTGCAGCAACGCTCAATTCCGCGAACGGTTCGATCATTGTCGATGGCAATGCCGCGGTCCAGAACCTGCTGACAGCCAATGGCGTGGACGTATTCCTGCGCTCCGACACGGATATGCAGGTCCTGACCGAAGCAACTGCGGGCACGATCGACATCGCCGTGGACGGAAACCTTGATGTGCAGGGCGCGACGGCTGCGGGTGACATCACGCTTGTCAGCGGCGGCTTTACTGCGATCAATGCACCTGTGGGTGGCAATGCGAGCACGCCTCCGGGCTTCCAGGGTACGCAGCAGGTTACAACCACCAACGGCGGAAATGTCTCGATCACTGCCGGAACGGACATTGTGATCAACTCCACTGTGAGCGCTGCGGGCAATCTGACGATGGATGCAGGTGGTCTGATCGATATTCAGGCGACCGCCTCGGGCGCACAGATCGATACACTGTCAGCAGATATGAATATCGGCACAGCAGGCGCCTTGGGCCGCAGCGACCAGACCAATGCGATCACCATCGAGACAATTGGTGATATCCAGCTTGGCGGTGCAGCCGGAACGAGCACCGGGTTCGAAATTGATGCGGATGAATTTACCCGCATCTTCAGCGGCGGTGATCTCAGCCTTGTTGCCACAGGCCTGACGACAGGCGAGGGAAACATTACCGTCGATGATCTGGTGGTGACTGCTGCTACCGGCACCGGTGGACCGACCGATGGCAACATCGCGACATTCGGCAGCTTAATTCTTGAAGCAGATAATGACGTATCCTTCCTGGGTGATTTTACCCTGACCAACGCGACCGCCGACTCGGTCTTCATCGTCGATGCGATCAACCAGATATTCATCGATGCGGAAGAGGCGACAGTGCGTGTCGAAGACAATGCAGGTGCCATTTCCGGCAACATCGATATGTCGGCGGGCAGCATCATAGCGGCCACATCGGCGCTGCTGGCCGACTTGCCGAATCTGTCCTTCGCCGATGCGGAAGCCGCCGCCGGACAGGCCGCTGCCACACCGCGTCCCGATGGCTATATCTTCGGGTCGGAGATCAACTTCGCCGTCGATAGCTTGCTGCTGATCCAGAATAGCGCGGCGGGAACGGATTTTGCCGACCGGCGCGGTATCACTGCAGACACGTTGTCGATCTTCGAGCGGACGCCAGGCATCGGTATCGCGATCAATGGCATTGTCGGCGGCAATTCCGGTGTGGATGCGATTGCCGTCACTACCGTCCCGACGACATTCGAACCGCTCTCTACCATCAATGGCTGTCTGATCGCTGACCCGAGTAGTTGTATCGTCGTTGTGACGCCGCCTAGTCCGGGGCCAACGAACGACCGCCCCGACAATCCGCTTAGCGATCTGATCGACGACCAGATTGATCCGGAAAGCCCGGTAGAATCGGGTTCGATTATCTCGATGATCGTCGAATTCCGCGATGATCCGGAGCGGCAGACCGACCCATTGATTGACGAGCCGGTGACGGGTGCAGGTAACGAGGATCTGTGGATCGGCGACGAGGAAGACTGCGACCCTGCCGATGCATCATGCGAGCTTGAACCTGCCGAGTAGGCGATGATCTCTTGACCCGCTTGCCGGTGCATGTGCATGGCTGCGCGCCATGAGTGATACACCGTTGCAGCTGTTCAACAGCCTGACCCGCAGTCTGGAAACTTTCGAACCCGTCCATCCGGGCGAAGCGCGTGTTTATAGCTGCGGGCCGACGGTCTATAACTACCCGCATATCGGCAATATGCGCGCTTACGTTTTCGCGGACATTCTGGGCCGGACGCTTAGCTGGAAGGGCTACAAGCTCACCCATGTCATCAACATCACCGATGTCGGACACCTGACCGATGATGCGGATGAGGGCGAAGACAAGATGGAGAAGATGGCTGCCGAGCGGGCGCAGTCGATCTGGGATATCGCCAAACACTATACCGAGGCCTATTGGGCTGATGTGAAGGCGCTCAATATCCGCCAGCCTGCGCATTGGTCTGTCGCGACCGATTACATTGATGAGATGATCGCCTTCGCCAAAAGCATTGCGGACAAGCATTGTTACGAATGCGACACTGGGCTCTATTTCGATACGACCACCATCGAGGATTATGG
>JAHDDJ010000264.1 GCA_020629385.1 Erythrobacter sp. | reverse complement strand
CCGCCGCTCCGCCCAGCGCAGCAGGCAAGGTTTCGGGGCAGGCGAGAAAGGCGACGCGCATTACTGCCTGCCCCGACAATTCAAACCGCAGCCAGTGCCTGATCGAAATCGGCAATCAGATCGTCCGGGTCTTCGATGCCGATGGAAATGCGCACGAGGTTTGGTGTGATGCCAAGCTGGGCCTTGCGTTCATCGGGTACCGAAAGATGCGTCATCGCTGCCGGGCAGCTTGCCAGAGTTTCCGTGCCGCCAAGGCTGACGGCAAGTTTGGCAATCTTCATTGCATCAAGGAACCGGAACGCCTCTTCCTCGCCGCCCTTGACGAAGAGCGAGAAGGTCGAGCCTGCGCCTTTGCAGTGACGGTCATAAATGTCCTGCTGTCGAGCATCTTCGATGAAGCCGAGATAGCCCAGGCCTTCCACCTTTGGATGATCTTTCAGGAAAGCGCAGACTTTGGCGGCGTTCTCGCCCGCTCGCTGCATCCGCAGCTCGACCGTTTCGAGGCTGCGCATCAGCATCCATGCGGTGTTCGGATCGGCGATCCCGCCCATTGTGTTGCGCAGGGCGCGGACCGGGTCCATCCATTTCTTGGCACCGGCAATGCTGCCCGCGACCAGATCGGAATGACCGCCAACATATTTGGTCAGCGAATACACCACGATGTCCGCGCCGTGATCGAGTGGACGCGACCACAGTGGACCGAGGAACGTGTTGTCGATCGCAATCGGACAATCCCGGTCGAGCACAGCATCGCGTGCTTCTTTAACGGCTTCTACATCCACCAGTGCATTGGTCGGGTTGGCCGGGCTTTCGAGGTAAACCATCGCGACCTTGCCGCCATTGTCCGCTGCCTGCGCCTTGGCTTTCTCCAGCACGGCATCCAGTTCTTCGCGGGTCGCACCGGCGGGGAAATCGACATAGGTGATACCGAACTTGCTGAGCACCTTGGCGACAAAGCCCTCAGTCGCGGCGTAAAGCGGCCCGGAATGGACGATCACGTCACCGGCATTGCAATAAGCAAGCAGCATAACTGTGATCGCGGTCATCCCGCTGGAGAAGCTCAGCGCGTCTTCCGCGCCGTCCCAGATTGCCAAGCGGTCTTCGAGGATTTCCTGATTAGGACCGTTGAAGCGCGAATAGACAAGCCCCTCTGCGCCGCCCGGACGCTTGCCGGTAATGCCTTCGAAATGGCGCTTGCCTGCGGCCGAATTTTCGAACGCAAAAGTGCTGGTCAGGAAGATCGGCGCTTTCAGCGATCCTTCGGACAAGGCCGGATCATAGCCGTGCCCCATCATCAGAGTGCTGGGTTTCAGCTCGCGGCCGTTAATGGTCTTGGCTTCGGGCTTCGGATTGCGGCGCGGGGTTGGGGTGTCGACAGCGTCGGTTGCATCGGTCATGGCGATGGCTCTTCCTAATTCAAACGCTCCCAGGAAGGCAGGAGCCGATAGAGGCAGCGCGGCCACCCGTTTCTAACCTCCGCAGAAACGCATCGTCCGGTCTCCTTGTATGCGGAAATCCGGTATCATCTGAAACGATCTGGTTCAAGCGATCAGCGCGGCCATTCCCCAAACCAAACCGACGATCAGGAAAATACCGATCAGATCGAGGATTAGCCCTGCGCCCACCATTTTGGGCAATTGGATCCTTCCACTGGCCCAAGCGATGGCGTTGGGGCCTGTACCGGCAGGCAGCATGAAGCCCCAGCTCGCCGCGAGCGCGGCTGGCATTGCGAGCAGTATCGGGTCCACGCCCATGGCCACTGTCAGGCTCGCCACCACCGGGATGATCGCGCTGGCGGTCGCGACATTGCTCGCAAATTCTGTGACCAGCACGACCATGGCAACCAAGGCCAGTGCAGTGATAATCAGAGGAACGGCGGATAGTGGCAGCAACGCATTGCCCAGCCAGTCGGCTAGGCCAGAGGCTTGCATGCCTGCGGCCAGCGCCAAACCGCCGCCAAACATCATGATGACGCCCCATGGTGCTTTGTCTGCTTCCTGCCAGGTCAGCAGCGGGCGTCCGGTGCCGTCGGGCAGGATGAACAGCAACAGGCTGGCAGCGATTGCTATGGTTCCGTCGGTCAAAGCGCCTTCCGGTAGCAGCGGCTTGAGAATGGGCGCGCTCATCCACAGCAGGAATGTCACTGCAATAATCGGGACCAGCCGTTTTTCTGGTGTGGACCACGTCGCACGGGTCGCAATCGCCGCGCGCGCAGTCTCGACATCAAACGGATGGCTCGCGACTTTCTGGACCTTGGCGATGATAAATGCGGCTAGCGGCACGCCTACAAGCACAATCGGCAGTCCGTACAATGTCCATTCTGCGAAGCTGATTTCCAACCCGATCATACTGTCGAGCAAAGCCACCGCGATACCGTTGGTCGGAGAACCGACAATTGTGCCCAAGCCCCCGATTGTCGCGGCAAAGGCGATGCCCATTGGCAAGGCTCCAGCAAGTCCAGCCCGGTCTTCTAGAGCGAGTCCCCCTCCTGCCAGAACGGCCAATGCCATCGGCATCATAATGAGTGTGGTCGAGGTGTTGGAAATCAGCATGGACAATAACGCGGCGCTTATCATGAAGGCGAGCAGCAAACGGCCTTGACCACCTCCTGATCCTACAACTGACAGGATCGCTACTGATAAGCGTTTGTGCAGTCCGGTGCGTTCGATAGCCAATGCAATAAAGGCACCGCCGAGCAGAAGGAACAGGATCGGCGCGTAATAGGCGCTGGCGGTTTCCTTGGCGCTCATCACGCCTGCAAAAGGCAGCACGATAAAGGGCAACAGCGCTGTGGCGGTAAGCGGAATAGCCTCTGTCATCCACCACGATGCCATCCACACCACCAGACCCGCGACCAGCCAGGCTTCCGGTGGCATGCCGGCGGGAGCCGGCACGAGCAAAGTCACAGCAAAGGCTAACAGGCCAACGACAAATCCGATGCGGCGTGCGGTCAAAACATACTCTCCCTGACTAAACTCTCACCACAAGGCTGGCAGTTAGGAAAGTGATTTTTGCATAGCGAGCGTGCCGCTCTCGCTCCAACGAAAGAGGGCGCACATTTCTGCGCGCCCTCTTTTACGTAGCATGTTGCTTGGCTTTACTTTGGCGCAAGCACCATTAGCATTTGCCTGCCTTCGAGCCGCGGAAACGCTTCTACCTTCGCGACTTCTGCGG
>JAHDDJ010000263.1:1988-3199 GCA_020629385.1 Erythrobacter sp. | reverse complement strand
GGCGTAAGATCACGCTCGAACTCGACCGAGGTTTTCTCGCGATCCGACTTAAGCGTGATATAAATTCGCGAATTGCCCTCCTGAACACGCTCGAGCGCACGCTCCACTTCGGGCTGGGCATAGAGAATATCGGTCACCTGACGGGACACGCGTGCAGTTGTTTCCAGAGTCGTGCCGGGCACCATCTCGATGGTGATCTGGCTGTTGTCGCTATTGACCGTTGGCTGGAACTGCGCCGGCACCACGCCGAACAACAACACCGTGAACAGCAACGAGAAATATCCGATGCCAACCATCCACACTCGATGATCCTGGAAGCGGGCCACGAGATATTGCCAGGTCTGGGCCAGCCGCTGGCCGAACAGGCGCGAAAACAGGCCGAGCAACTTCAGCAATACAACGATTGCAAGGAAGCCCAGCGCTATAACCAATCCGAATTGCAGCAACTCAAGCGGGCGGTCGATCAACAGCCAGAAGAAACTGGTTTTGTCCGAAACGACTGCACTCGCCAAAGTGTCGGGAATGGCGAGGCCGGATAACGCGCCATGGGCGGCGAACACAACAACTCCGGGCAGCACGATCAGCACCAGCATCACCAGTATAGCGGTCAGCGTGTAGAAGAAGCGGTTGCGCGGTCCGGGCAGGTTCTCACGGATTGCGGTCATTTTCGACCGGTCGAGCGACCACCGGAGAATGCGCATATAGCGATCCATCCATGGTCCTTCGCCATGCTGGGCATGCCCCTTTGCCTCAAGGAAATAGGCCGCCAACATCGGCGTAATCATACGCGCCACGGCAAGGCTCATCAGCACCGCGATCACCACGGTAATGCCGAAATTCTTGAAGAATTGCCCGGAAATACCGGGCATCAGACCAACAGGCAGGAACACCGCCACGATACAGAACGAGGTCGCCACCACAGGCAGACCGATTTCGTCCGCTGCATCGATAGATGCCTGATAGGCGCTTTTGCCCATCCGCATATGGCGCACGATATTTTCGATCTCCACAATCGCATCATCGACCAGCACCCCGGCCACAAGGCCCAGCGCCAGCAAGGACAATTGGTTCAGGTTGAAGCCAAGCAAGTCCATGAACCAGAAAGTCGGGATTGCCGACAACGGGATGGCAATCGCGGAAATGATTGTCGCGCGCCAGTCACGCAGGAAAAAGAACACCACGACAACCGCGAGGATCGCGCCTTCGACCAT
>JAHDDJ010000263.1:0-1888 GCA_020629385.1 Erythrobacter sp. | reverse complement strand
ACCTCGGCCATGCCGCCCGCTGCATCGAGATTGTCCAGCCGCAACAGCTGGTTGATCTGGCTGGCGGTAACGCCCAACGCCTGCATCTTGGCCGGATCGAGCAACACTTCGATCTCGCGGTTGACACCGCCGAAACGCCCGGCCTCGGCCATTCCGTCAATCGACTGCAACCGTTTGGCTACCGAATCGTCGATGAACCAGCTGAGCTGCTCGATCGTCATATCATCGGCTTCAACCGCATAGATTCCGAGGAAGCCGCCTGCGATTTCCTCCTTCGAAACACGTGGTTCGAGAATACCATCGGGCAGGCTGCCGCGTATCGTATCAACGGCGTTTTTGACTTCTGACACTGCATCGTTCGGATCTGTGCCGATCTCGAATTCGATGAACGTGCTGGAGTTGCCTTCGCGCGCGCTGGAATTGATCGTTTTGACGCCATTGATCGAGCGAACCGCCGATTCGACACGCTGGGTGATCTGGTTTTCGATCTCGGTCGGCGCGGCGCCTGGCTGCGAGATCGAGACATTGACTGCCGGGAATTCAATATCCGGATTGTTGACCACATCCATCCGGCTGAAACTGATAATCCCTGCGATTGTAATCGCGATAAAGAACACCAGCGGAATCACCGGATTGCGGATCGACCATGCGGATATGTTCTGGAAATTCATGGCGGTCAGCTCGCTTTCTTCGCATCCTCACCAACCCGCTGAGGATTGATGATTTCGCCTGGCGTCAGGAACCCGCCGGCGCGCAGAACGACTTGCTCGGAGCCATTAAGCCCCTCGACAATCGCGATACCGGCATTGGTGATCATTCCGGTTTTGACGTCACGACGCTCGGCCTTGTTCTCTTCGCCTACGATGTAGACGTAACTACCCTTGTCGTCGGATAGCACAGCGGATTCGGGCAGCATGGGAGCAACCACGGTGCCGCTTTTGATCGTGACTTCGGCAAAGCCGCCGGGCCGTAATTCCGGCGAGTAAGACAAGGCTATCCGCGCCATGCCCTGGCGGTTTTGCGGGTCGATGACCGGAGAAACCTGCCACACCTGCCCCGTAAAGGTCTTGTCACTACCGACCGGTGTAATCTCTGCCGAGACGCCGGTAGAAATGCTGGCGAGATCAACTTCACCCAAACGCGCCATAACTTCCATCTCGCCGCCTTTGGCAATACGGAACAACGCACCGGAGCCGCCGCTGACAATCTGTCCGGGCTCGACATTGCGTTCAAGCACAAGTCCGGCAGCCGGGGCCACAATACTGAGCCGCGCATTCCGGGCACGCAATTCGCTGACTTGCGCACGGGCCACTTTCACCCGGGCGACCGCAGCATCACGCGTTGCTGTCAGGCGGTCAACATCCGCCTTACTGATAAATCCACGGTCGACCAGCTTGAGCGCGCGGTCGAGATTGGCTTGCGCCAGATTGGCATCCGCCTGCGCCACGTCGATCTGGGCCGATGCGCTGGCGACTTGCTGATTCTGGACCGAACGGTCAACCACGGCCAGTACCTGACCGGCGCGCACCCACTGGCCGGCATCGACCGGCACCGAAATAACCCGACCGCCTTCACCGGCGACACCAACCGGCAGCTCGCGCCGCGCTGCAAGCGTGCCATTGGTGACAATTTCGCCTTCGATAGAGGTCTTGCCCGGCGCAATAACCGAAATTGCCGCAGCCTGATTCTCGCGATCATCGCCTGCCCCGGCAGCCGTTTCACCGCCTGTGACGAAGAAATATGCAACAGCAATTGCCGCAATCAGGGCCAGCAAGCCAAGTCCGATTACCAGTGGACGTTTCGAAGTCCGCCGGGTTTCTTCCATGCCCGCAAGCTTGTCGCTGCTATAATCGCCAGCATCGGCTTGCACGCTTGTCTCGTAATTCAT
>JAHDDJ010000262.1 GCA_020629385.1 Erythrobacter sp. | reverse complement strand
TGACCAACGAGTTCAAGAACAAGGGTGGCCGCGTCACAGTCGGCTCCGATCCGGGCTATATCTATCAGACATGGGGCTTTGCCTATATTGGCGAATTCGAGATGCTGCAGGAGGCGGGATTCACCCCGCTGGAAGTAATTCAGGCCGCGACGATGAACGGAGCGGACGAGATCTATCAGTCGAAATCCGTCCCTCCTCCCTTCGGCACGATCAAGGTGGGCAAGCTGGCCGATCTGGTGATCGTACCGGAAAATCCGCTTGCCAATTTCAAGACTTTGTACGGCACCGGACACCTCCGCCTGAACCGCGATACGAACGTGCTGGAGCGTGTTGGCGGCGTGCGCTGGACGATCAAGGACGGCATTGTCTACGACGCGCAGGCGTTGCTAGCGGATGTCGCACAAATGGTCGAAGCACAACGCTGATACGCTTAGCGCTTGCGAGGTGTGCCAAGGTGACCTAACGCGCCCCACCTATGGCGCAACCACCGATCTTGAGCTGGGAAGGACTAGGCCTGCAACAGGGCGGCCGCTGGCTGTTTGGCGGGCCTGAAACGGACGGGCTGGACCTGCATATCGCCCCGCGTGACCGGCTCGCTTTGATTGGTCGCAACGGCGCGGGCAAAACCACGCTATTCCGCTTGATCAACGACCAGATCGAGGCGGATCGCGGGCAGCGCAAGGTCAAACCCGGCACCCGGATTGTGGTGCTGGAGCAAGAGCCCGATTTCACCGAATTCGATACGCTGATGGATTTCGCATTGGCTGGCGAGCATCCTCCGGCCGAGCACGAAGTCGAAGCTATTGCCGGGCAGCTGGGCATCGATATGGCCACACCCGCCAAGGGCGCGAGCGGCGGCGAGAAACGGCGGGCGGCAATCTCGCGGGCGTTGGCGCAAGACCCCGATCTGCTTTTGATGGACGAGCCGACCAACCACCTCGACCTCGCTGCGATCGACTGGCTGGAGGACTGGCTGACCCGCTACAAGGGCGCATTCATCGTCATCAGCCATGACCGAACGTTCCTGAAACGCCTCACCCGTGCCACGATCTGGCTCGATCGCGGGATCATCCGGCGCAAGGATATCGGTTTTGGCGGTTACGATGCGTGGGAAGAGCAAGTCTACGCGGAGGAAGCTCGCAATGCAGCGCGGCTCGACGCCAAGCTGAAATTGGAAGCGCATTGGCTGGAACGCGGTGTAACTGCGCGCCGTAAACGCAATCAGGGCCGGCTCGAAAAACTGTGGCAAATGCGCGCGCAGCGTGCGGCGATGATCAATCCGACAGGTTCCGCCAAACTGGGCCTCGCCGTAGATGAAGAGAACAAATCCAAATCGGTGATCGTTGCCGAGAAGGTCTACAAATCCTTCGGTACGGGCGAGGACGAACGCAAGATTATCCGGGATTTCTCGCTGCGTATCCAGCGCGGTGACCGGATCGGTGTTGTTGGATCCAATGGAGCGGGCAAGACTACTCTTCTCAAACTCCTGACCGGTGAGCTTGAACCGGATGAAGGCAGCGTCACCATCGCCAAATCACTGGCCGGTGTGATGATCGACCAGCAGCGCGCCTTGCTGACGCCCGACAAAACGGTTCGCGAAGTGCTGGCCGAAGGGGGCGACTGGATCGATGTGCGCGGCACGCGCAAGCATGTGCAGGGCTATCTCAAAGAATTCCTGTTCGATCCCGGTCTGGTCGACACCAAGGTCGGCACCATGTCGGGCGGCGAACGCTCGCGCCTGCTGCTGGCCCGCGAATTTGCCCGCAAATCGAACCTGCTGGTGCTGGACGAGCCAACCAACGATCTTGATCTTGAGACGCTCGACCTGTTGCAGGAAGTGATCGCCGACTACGAAGGCACCGTGCTGATCGTCAGCCACGACCGCGATTTCCTCGACAAGACGGTGACGCTGACGCTGGGCCTCGATGGCAGCGGCTTCGTCGATATTGTCGCTGGCGGTTACGAGGACTGGGAGAAGAAGCGTACCGAGCGGAACAAGGCGGGCAAGACAAAAGCTGCGAAACCCAAGGCTGAAACACCCGTAAAGGAAGCAGCGCCGCAAAAGACCAGCACCAAGCTGTCTTACAAAGACCAGCGCGACTACGAATTGCTGCCTCAACGGATCGAAAAGCTGGAATTGGCGATCCTGCGGGGCGAGCAGATCCTGTCCGACCCCGAACTTTACACCAAAGACCCGCAGAAATTTGCCGATATTTCCAAGGGTCTGGAAAACGCTCGCGCCGAGAAGGATGTCGCTGAAGAGCGCTGGCTGGAAATTGCTGAACAGGTCGAGGGGTGAGCCCGCTTCACCGCGACATCGCTGCGTGCACCTTATGCCAAGACCACTTGCCCGATGGGGTGCGCCCCGTTGTCCAGTTTTCCGATACAGCCCGCATCCTGATTATCGGCCAGGCACCGGGCAGCAAAGTCCACGCCAGCGGTATTCCGTGGGACGACGATAGCGGCGATCGGCTGCGCGACTGGACGGGCCTGTCCAAAGACCAGTTCTATGATCCCGCCAAAGTGGCGTTGGTGCCGATGGGTTTCTGCTACCCCGGCAAAGCCAGCGGCGGCGACAAACCACCGCGCAAAGAATGCGCACCGCAGTGGCATGAAAGGGTTCTTGCGACTTTACCCGAAGATCGCCTCACCCTGCTGGTCGGGACCTATGCGCAAAGCCACTATTTGCCGGAAACCCGCAAGCTGTCGTTGACGGAGCGCGTGCGCCGGTTTGAAGATTTTCTGCCCCGAACGATGCCCCTGCCCCACCCCGCATGGCGCAGCCGCATCTGGATGCAAAAGAACCCGTGGTTTGAAGCCGGCGTTCTTCCGCAGTTGCGACACAAAATCGTCTCTTTTCTGAGCTAAACGCCAAAGTAGAGGATTTAAGGAGAGAGCCCATGTCGATCGAACAGCTCGCGCAAGATTTCACCCAAGCCGTCGCCGAAGAACGGGCCGAGGATTATCAGGCCTATTGGTCGGACGATATTGTCAGTCTTGAACCACAGGACGGGCCAATGTCCCGCGTCGAAGGCCGTGCAGCATTGCTCGAAAAGCATGCCTGGTGGGAAGCCAATGCAGAGGTCCACGATTCCAAAACCGAGGGTCCGTTTGTGTTCGGTGACCAATTCGCAGTCCGTTATGAAATGGATGTGACCATGGACGGCGAACGCAGCCAGATGAAAGAAGTTGGCCTGTACACGGTCAAGGA
>JAHDDJ010000261.1 GCA_020629385.1 Erythrobacter sp. | reverse complement strand
TACAGGCTGCCCCAGCGCGCATTGGCTGCGTTGAGCAGGAACCGTGCATTCAGGATCGGCACGACCAGTTGCGGCCCGGCCATAGTGGCAATTTCAGGATCGACATTCTGCGTGCCGATGGTGAAGTCCGCTGGTTCCGGAACCAGATAGCCGATTTCTTGCAGAAACGCCTTGTAGGCCACCGGATCATGCGGCTGTCCTGCGCGATCCTTGTGCCACGCATCTATGTGCGCCTGCAAAGCCTCGCGCTTGTCCAGCAATGCGCGGTTGCGCGGAGCAAATTCTGCCAGAAGCGCCGCAAAACCGGACCAGAAGGCTTCCACATCGCGTCCGAGCGCGGCAAGCACCTCGGTTTCCAGAAATTCAGCCAGCTTGCGATCAACATTCAGGCCGGCACGGGTTGCGGTATCGCTCATCAAGTCCTCACTACACATCGGGGCGCACGGATTGCCGCCGTGACGCTGTAATCTATCAGGTTTCCCGGGGAGGACGAGCGCGATATGGCGTGGTACCCGGCCAATTGCAACGCCTTTCCACCGCTTAATTGCCCCGCTTCTAAACGCGGCCGCGCACGGGCTTGGATTGCAGCGCTGGCCAAGCTAGAGCCATGGGCCATGACACAGCTTTCCTCCGACCTTCAGGCTCTGATCAGCACTATCGATCAGGACGCCCTGCTCGCCGATACCCAAGGGTGGAGTGCGATCAATACGGGGACCGCTAATCTCGATGGCCTGAAAGACCAGGCTGCTGCTTTGGCGGACGCATTCTCCGTGTTGCCGGGCGAGGTGAAGCTGGTTGACCCGGCACCGGTATCCGCGATTGGCGCGGATGGCGCGGAGTTCGAAAAACAGCATGGGCAGCACCTCACCCTGAGTGTCAGACCCGATGCCGAGCGCCGCCTTCTGTTCACCGGTCACATGGACACTGTATTTCCGAAAGACAGCCATTTTCAGGATCAGACATGGCTGGATGATGACACGCTGAACGGTCCGGGACTTGCCGATATGAAAGGCGGTATCGCAGTATTTCTCCACGCGCTTAAAGCCATCGAGCAAAGCGATGTGGCGGAAAAAATCGGGTATGATGTACTGATCAATTCGGACGAGGAAACCGGCTCCCTCGCCTCGGCGCCGTTGATCGAACGGATGGCACAGGGCAAATACGCGGCACTCACTTACGAACCCTCTGCCCTGCCCGACGGCACTTTGGCGCATGCGCGCGGCGGCAGTGGCAATTATTCGCTTACCATCACGGGCAAATCCGCCCATGCAGGGCGCAACCCGCAAGACGGGCGCAACGCAATTGTCGCAGCAGCGGCGATTGTGTTGAAGCTCAAGGACATCCAGACCGCTGAATGCCCGATCAACCCCGCCAAGATCGAAGGCGGTGCTGCGAATAATGTCGTTCCCGATCATGCGGTATTGCGGTTCAATATCCGCCCCAAAAGCCCCGATGCGGCGCAACAATTCGAAGCCGCACTCGCGGCGTTGATCGGCGATGTGCAGCAAGCGCACGAGGTTAGCATTCACCAGCATGGCGGGATCTCGCGCCCGCCCAAACCCGTTGACCGCAAGGCCCAGCGCCTGTTCGATCTGGTCCGCGATTGCGGCGCTTCGCTGGGGCAGGACATCAAATGGCAATCGACCGGCGGTGTGTGTGATGGCAACAATATCGCCAGCTGCGGTGTGCCGGTGGTCGACACGATGGGTGTGCGCGGCGGCGCGATCCATTCCGCCGATGAATTCATGATTGTATCAAGCCTGTCGGAACGGGCCGCGCTTTCCGCGCTGGTCATCCACCGGCTCGCTTCGGGAGAAGAGCTTTGACATTTCGCCTGCGCGCCGCGCATTCCAAGGATCTGGAGCCACTTTACGAAATGGCCAAGCTGACCGGCGGCGGCTTCACCAATCTGCCGCCTGACCGCGCGGCGTTGGGCGCGAAACTGGAACGCGCATCAGATGCTTTCGGACGGGATGATGACGGGCTTGGCGATGACCAATTTGTGCTGGTGCTGGAAAATGTCGAGACCGGCGATGTACGCGGCACATGCCAGCTGTTCAGCCAGGTTGGGCAGCAATGGCCGTTCTATTCCTACCGCCTCACCACACTCACCCAGCATTCGCAGGAACTGGACCGGACGGTTCGTGCCGAGATGCTCAGCCTGGTGACCGATCTCGAGGGCTCAAGCGAGGTTGGAGGGCTGTTCCTGCACCCCAACGAACGCGCAGGCGGCCTCGGCCTACTGCTCGCCCGAAGCCGTTACTTGTTCATCGCCATGCACCGTCACCGCTTCGCTGACCGCGTGCTCGCAGAGTTACGCGGCATTATCGATGATCGCGGCGGGTCGCCATTCTGGGATGGTGTTGCCGGGCGTTTCTTCGGCATGAGCTTTCAGGAAGCCGATTATTTCAACGCGATCAATGGCAACCAGTTCATCGCCGATCTGATGCCCAAGCATCCGGTCTATATCGCGATGCTGTCCGACGATGCGCGCAGCGTGATCGGACTGCCCCACCCCACAGGACGGGCGGCGATGCGGATGCTCGAAAACGAGAATTTCCGCTTTGAGGGCTATGTCGATATTTTCGACGGAGGCCCCTCCATGGTTGCGCATACGGATGACGTGAAAAGCGTGAAAGAAGCGGTTGAGGCAGAAGTCAGCGCGGTCGATCTTGAAGAGGGCGAGAAAGCGCTCGTCGCGACTGGCAGCCTCACCACCTTCCGCAGTTGCTATGGTGCGCGGGAAATCAGAGAAGACGGGACTATTGCGCTCGATTCAGCCTGCGCGGATACGCTGGATGTCAAACCCGGCGACCGCGTCTGGAGCGTTGCCCGATGAGCGTGCGCGAAATAAATTTCGACGGTATTGTCGGCCCGAGCCACAATTATGCTGGCCTCAGCCTCGGCAATATTGCTTCGGCCAGCCACAAAGGTAACACGTCATATCCGCGTGCAGCTGCGTTACAGGGTCTGGAGAAGATGCAGGCGAACCGCGCGCTGGGTCTGGCGCAAGGATTTCTGCTCCCTCTGCCCCGCCCCAACACGGTTTTGCTCGATGCGTTGGCGGTGAACGAAACCGCTGACCCCGCGCTGACACGGGCGGCATGGTCTGCCAGTTCGATGTGGACTGCCAACGCCGCGACAGTCAGCCCGGCGACGGATACTGCCGACGGCAAGTGCCACCTCACTCCCGCAAATCTGGTTACGATGCTACATCGCGGACAGGAATGGCGCGACACACAGGCGCAGTTGAAGCTCGCTTTCGG
>JAHDDJ010000260.1 GCA_020629385.1 Erythrobacter sp. | reverse complement strand
CCGGCCAAGCTGGTCCGCTCGGAAGATGTCCATATGGTCGTCGTTCCCGGAGCGGAAGGCGAGTTTGGTGTACTGGAAGGTCACGCGCCTTTCATGTCGACCATCCGTGACGGCGCTGTACAGGTTTACAAAACCGAAGGCGCAGCACCTGAAACTATCGAAGTCCGCGGCGGCTTTGCCGAAGTGGGCGACAGCGGTTTGACGGTTCTGGCAGAACACGTCGAGGGCTAATCCCACCGATCACGATAGACCATGAAGGGCGGCCGCGTGCCGCCCTTTTCATTTGTGCTGCCTTATCGTTCAGGCAGCGATATGGTCGGCAAACTTGCTGCGTGACGGCGACGCTTCTTCAACCCAGCTTTGGTGGAGCGGGTTCTCGAAAGCGATATATATCCGGTCGCCATCCACTTCCCTGATAAAGCCGGTCAATGCGGGCAGGTCCTTGAAGGAAATTGCCGCGAAGCGACCTATCCACAAGGGGCGAATAACACCCAATCGGATCGAAGCCCCGTCAACGTCGAATTCTTCCAGATTCCCGAAACATTCGGCTCCGGGAAAGGTAACCTTGACCTCCAGGGGCTCTGCGTCTTTTGCATCATTGTGCACGTGATTTTTATCCTGCTTTGCGCTCCGAAGACATTATTCCTATCCGGCACTGGTTAACGCCTGTTAGGTTTGCCAGGTAAAATGATGTCACGCGACAGAACACGCCAGCCACGGCAGTATCATCTTGGCAATCGATCAGTTGGAAGTCGTCTGTTCGCTCGCTTGCATCAGCATCTCACGCGCATGCTCGAGAACGCTGGGATGAAGCTCGTTGGCAAAGGCTATATCAACCACGCCGCCTTCAATGTTCCGGATACGTGCAGGAATTGCCGGCAAGTCGCCGACACATACCGCCAGCAACCGCCCCACCCACAAAGGCCGCTTGTCCGGGAAAGACAGGATCGCACTGCCAGATTTCAATGTGTATAAGTTGGCGTCTTCCGCGTCCTGACCGGAAAACACCACTTTGACACTTAGCGGAAGCAGAGCTTCAGCTGGTCGATCATTCATGTAGGCTCGCCCTCACCGCTTACATTTTTTGCAACACTCGGGCCTTAGCGCATCAAAATAATGCAAGCAGCAACAAAGTTGTAAAATATTTGTCACAAAACATTCATCACTGATTCAGATAAATCTGATGCCGCTTTTCCTTGCCTTTCAGGTTGATCGCGCCATGATCACGCCATCCAATAATCAGGGAACGCAACCATGCAATTTACCTCGACCAAGGCCATTGCGCTGTCGCTAGTCGCAGCAACGACCATGGCTATGCCTGCACAGGCCAATGACACCGGAGATGCCGTGACAGAAACCGTCGCTGAAGCCGAAAATGATCCGTATATCTGGCTGGAAGAAGCCCGCAGCGAGGAAGCGCTGGCGTGGGTTCGCGCCGAGAACGAGCGGACCAATTCGATGCTCGCCACCGATCCGCGCTTCGACAAGCTGAAGGGCGACGCGCTGGCTATTCTCGATAGTCAGGACCGCATTCCCTATGTCGGCTTCTCCAAATTCGGCCTGGTCAATTTCTGGCAGGATAAGGACAATCCCAAGGGCATCCTGCGCCGCACCACCCGCGAAAGCTACAAGACCGAGAATCCTGAATGGGAAACCATTCTTGACGTCGATGCACTGGCCAAGGCCGAAGGCAAGGAATGGGTGTACAAGGGCTCGTCCTGCCTGCCGCCTGACGGGCGCATGTGCATGATCGCATTGTCCGATGGCGGCAAGGACGCCACCATCATGCGCGAGTTCAACATGGAAACCGGCGAATTTGTCGAAGGCGGCTTTGAACTACCCGAAAGTCAGGGCGGCATCAGCTGGATCGACGAGAACACGTTGCTGGTTGGCCGCGATTTCGGCGGCGAAACCGTGACCGAGAGTTTCTACCCCTACACTGCGCGTATCTGGAAACGCGGTACATCTATCGACGATGCGGAAGAGATTTTCCGCGGCGAGGCGAGTGATGTCTCCGCCGGGGCCTATCTGCTCCGCGATGCGGCCAGTACGGTCCATGCACGCATGGCCTATCGCGGGATCAGCTTCCATGAACGCGCTTACTATGTGTGGCACGGTGATGACTGGCTGAAGCTGGATATGCCGGCCAAGGCCAACCCCTATGGCATCGTCGACGGGCAGATGCTGTTCAGCACCGATGTCGACTGGACCGTTGGCGATGAAACCTTCCCGGCTGACTCGCTGATCGCGATGGATCTGGAAGAGTGGAAAGCCAATCCCAACGGCGCGGCAAAGACGCTGGTTTGGGCACCCGAGGACCGTCAGACCAAGCGCGGCGGCTCCATTACTGCGAACAGCCTCTATGTCGGCCTGCTCGACAATGTGCGCGGTCAGGTTCTGAAGTTCGATTACGAGGATGGCACATGGCAATCCTCGAAAGTCGATCTGCCCGACAATGCCACGGTTGGTATCGGCGCTTCGTCGAACGAGACCGACGAAATCATGTTTACGGTCACCGACTTCCTGACGCCGACCACTCTTTATTACTCCGACGGCGGCACTCCCGAAGTGCTCAAGACCAGCCCTGCGCGTTTTGATGCGGAAGGCATGGAAATCGAACAGTTCGAAGCGAAGTCCGCAGACGGAACGATGATCCCCTATTTCGTGGTCAAGCCGGAGGGGATGGAGCTCGACGGCACCACGCCTACCCTGCTTACCGGCTATGGAGGTTTTCAGGTATCGCGCCTGCCTGCCTATCTCGGCTCCACAGGTAAGCTGTGGCTGGAGAACGGCGGTGCCTATGTGCTCGCCAATCTGCGCGGCGGCGGCGAGTTCGGTCCTGAATGGCATCAGACCGCGATCCGGGAGAACAAGCAGCGCACCTGGGATGACTTCATCGCGGTGGCCGATGATCTTGTGACGCGCAAAATTACCGCGCCCGAACACCTCGGCATTCAGGGCGGTTCGCAGGGCGGATTGCTGGTCGGTACAGCCTTTACCCAGCGGCCGGACCTCTATGGGGCAGCAATTGTCGCGATCCCGCTATTCGACATGCTGCGCTATCACGAGATCGGCCGCGGTGCATCGTGGATCGGCGAATATGGCGATCCACGTATTCCGGAACAGCGCGCATGGATCGAGGGCTATTCACCCTATCAGAAGATCACCAAAGGCGTGGACTACCCCGCCCCGTTCTTCTGGGCGTCCACCGCCGATGACCGCACCCATCCCGCGCACGCGCGCAAGGGTGCGGCGCGGATGAAGGAATTTGGCCAGCC
>JAHDDJ010000259.1 GCA_020629385.1 Erythrobacter sp. | reverse complement strand
GCGCAATATTCCTGATCTTCAGCAAACGACCGGCGCTGTAAATCAGCAAGCTGCTCTCGTGCAAAGGCCTGAATTTCACTTTGTGGAACCGTTTTCACAAACGCATCGGTTCCCTTGGTGTTCATCGCCGCTCTCACGACGATGACACACCATAGGGCAATGCAAATGGTCACGATGACCTTGGTCGAGCGGAAGTCAGGCACTCCCAGACCCTAGATCAGTTCTTAGATTTGTCGACCAGCTGGTTTTTGCCGATCCATGGCATCATCGCGCGCAGCTTACCGCCGACTTGCTCGATCGGGTGGGCTTCTGCGGCCTTTCTGCTGGCTTTCAGTTCCGGTTGACCGGCTCGATTGTCGAGCACGAAATCCTTCACGAAACGCCCAGCCTGAATGTCTTCGAGAACGCGTTTCATCTCTGCCTTCGTTTCGGCAGTGATAATCCGCGGACCGGTTTTGATGTCGCCATATTCAGCGGTATTGCTGATCGAATAGCGCATATTGGCGATACCGCCTTCATACAGCAGATCGACAATCAGCTTGGTTTCGTGGAGGCACTCGAAATAGGCCATTTCCGGCGCGTATCCGGCTTCTACCAGAGTCTCGAACCCGGCTTGAATCAGGTGTGTGATACCGCCGCACAGAACAGCCTGTTCACCGAACAAATCGGTTTCGCACTCTTCCTTGAAATTGGTTTCGATAATACCCGAACGACCGCCGCCCATTGCGCTGGCATAGGAAAGCGCAAGCGATTTTGCATAGCCATTGCCGCCGCTACTTGTGCCTTCCTGATGGACTGCGATCAGGCAGGGTACGCCGCCACCTCGCTGGTACTCGCTGCGCACCGTGTGGCCCGGTCCCTTGGGCGCGATCATGATCACGTCAATATCTGCAGGCGGTTCGATCAGGCCGAAATGGATGTTGAGACCATGGGCGAAGGCGAGGGCGCTACCCGGCTTCATTTTGCCGGCCATATCGTCAGCCCAGATCGCAGCCTGATGTTCGTCGGGAGCGAGGACCATTACCAGATCCGCCCACTCGGCTGCCTCAGAATTGTTCATCACTTTGAAGCCGGCTTCTTCGGCTTTCTTGCGGGTGGCAGAGCCTTCGCGCAGCGCCACGGCGACTTCCTTCACGCCGCTGTCGCGCAGGTTTTGCGCGTGAGCGTGGCCCTGACTGCCATAGCCCAGAATAGCGACTTTCTTGTTCTGGATCAGATCAAGATCGGCATCGGCGTCGTAATAAACTTTCATCATTTCCCTTTCGTCTGGTCGCAGCCGGTCAAGTGCCGGATGCACCACGCATCATTCCAAGGACACCCGTCCGACCGACTTCCACCAACCCAAGCTCGCGCATGAGAATAATGAAATTGTCGATCTTTTCAGGTGATCCCGTCAATTCAAAAACAAAGCTGGAAGTGGTTGTGTCGACCACTTGCGCGCGAAACACATCGGCCAGCCGCAAAGCTTCCACCCGGTCATCTCCGGTGCCTGCAACTTTCACCAGCGCAAGCTCGCGCTCGATATGCGCACCGGCGGTGGTCAGATCGACAACCTTGTGGACCGGGACCAGCCGTTCCAGTTGGGCCTCGATCTGGTCGATCACTGCAGGTGGGCCATTGGTGACAATAGTGATCCGGCTGATCGCATGGTCTTCCGCGATATCGGCTACGGTCAGACTGTCGATATTATAGCCACGCGCCGTAAATAGCCCGGTGATCTTTGCGAGGATACCTGGCTCGTTATCGACTGTGACGACAAGAACGTGCCGCTCGCCTTTGGTTTCTTTGATATGCATGGTTGCGCGCCCTTACACCAACGCCTTGGCTTCGTCGTCCATAGTGCCCTCTACCTGATCGCCATAGAGCAGCATGTCCGTATGTGCCGCACCGCTGGGAATCATCGGATAGCAGTTGGCATCTTTCGAGACCTGACAATCGACGATGACAGGTCCGTCATGCTCCAGCATTGCGGCAATACCGGCATCCAATTCGCTTTCATCGTGGATACGAATGCCTTTCCATCCATAGGCTTCTGCCAAGGCGACAAAGTCTGGCAGGCTGTCGGAATAGCTGTTCGAATAGCGGCTTTCATAGGTCAGTTCCTGCCACTGGCGGACCATGCCCATATATTCATTATTGAGGATGAACACTTTCACCGGCAGGCGGTATTGGCTGGCTGTGCCGAGCTCCTGAATATTCATCTGGATTGACGCTTCACCGGCAATGTCGATCACAAGGTCATCCGGATTGCCGAGTTGGGCGCCGATGGCGGCGGGCAAGCCGTAACCCATGGTGCCAAGACCTCCACTGGTCAGCCATTTATTCGGATCGAAAAATCCGAAATATTGGGCCGCCCACATCTGGTGCTGGCCGACCTCTGTTGTGATGATCGGATTGCGATCTTTGGTGAGAGCAAACAGGCGCTCGACTGCTTTTTGCGGCATTAGCGTTTCGGAATTGTCGGGATAAGCAAGGCTTTCGCGGGCCTTCCAGCCTGAAACTCGGGCTTTCCACTCGTCCAGATTCTGCGGTTGGCGTGATCCCCATGCTTCAATCAACTGCTTCAGAACAGCTGCGCAGTCCCCGGCAATTCCGATATCGACGGGTACGATCTTGTTGATTGATGCGCGGTCGATATCGATATGAATTTTCTTGGCATCGGGCGCGAACGCATCCAGCCTGCCGGTGACGCGATCATCGAAGCGCGCGCCAACACACAGCATCACATCGCATTTGTTCATCGCCATATTGGCTTCGTAGGTACCATGCATACCCAGCATACCGAGCCAGTCAGGATCATCCGCTGGAAATGCGCCAAGCCCCATAAGCGTCGACGTTACTGGCGCGCCCGTAAGCTTCTGGAACTGGCGGAGTAGCGCCGTGGCTTCCGGACCGGAATTGATAACTCCGCCGCCGGTATAGAAGACAGGACGCTCTGCTTCCGAAAGCAGAGCTATGGCCTGTTCAATCTTGCTCTTTTTACCCTCGATACGCGGTTGATAGCGATGCGAGGCTTGCTGCGCTTCGTTTTGGCCTTCCCAAGTCGCCAGTGCGATCTGCACATCTTTGGGTATATCGATCAGCACCGGGCCGGGGCGCCCCGTCGTTGCAATGCGGAAAGCTTCTTCGATGGTTGCGCGTAGATCCTTCGGGTCTTTGACCAGATAATTATGCTTGGTGCAGTGCCGGGTTATTCCGATAGTATCGGCTTCCTGGAATGCATCGGTGCCGATCAGGCCGGTTGGAACTTGTCCTGTGATGACAACCATTGGAATGGAATCGAGAAACGCATC
>JAHDDJ010000258.1 GCA_020629385.1 Erythrobacter sp. | reverse complement strand
AATTACGGGAACAATCGACAAACGGCGTAGTTGCATCGGCGAGCCTCCTTGCTCGGCCCCTATCCCTATGCGATTGGTTTTTGGTGACAAGTCCAAACACAGTTTCCGCCCGTAATCTTACGCTGACTTATGATCCGGAGAATAATCCGGTCGAAGTTTTGCGCGGGATTGATCTTGATGTCGCCACCGGAGAGGTGGTTGCGCTGCTCGGCCCCTCGGGTTCGGGCAAAAGCTCGCTTATGGCAGTCCTATCGGGGCTGGAGCGCGCGAGCGGCGGCGATCTGACGGTTGCGGGGCAAGATTTTACCGCAATGGATGAAGACCAGTTGGCGCAGGCACGGCGCGGCAAGATCGGGATTGTCTTGCAGGCATTTCACTTGCTGCCGACCATGACCGCACTGGAAAATGTCGCGACCCCCATGGAACTCGCCGGAATGCCCGATGCAGCCGCACGCGCCAAGGCCGAGCTGGAAGCGGTCGGCCTCGGTCACCGGATTGACCATTATCCAACCCAGCTTTCCGGCGGTGAACAGCAACGTGTTGCCATTGCCCGCGCCATTGCGCCCGGCCCCGAACTGATTTTCGCTGATGAACCAACGGGCAATCTCGATGTCGCGACCGGCCATGACATCATCGAATTGCTGTTCAAACGCCGCGAAGAGAGCGGCGCAACGTTGCTGGTCATTACCCATGATGTGGAACTGGCCGAACGTTGTGACAGGATCGTCACCATTGGCGATGGCCTGATCGCCAGCGACACCAAAACCAGCCCCAAAGCCGCGTGAGCACCTCGCTTCCCTGGAGTACCGCCTGGCGGATAGCACGGCGCGATCTTAATGGCCGGTTCCGCGGCCTGCGCTTGCTGCTGGTGTGCCTGTTTCTAGGCACTGGAGCACTCGCGGCCATCGGCACGCTGACCGGCGCAATCGAAAACGAGCTGGAAGGACGCGGACAAGAACTGCTGGGCGGTGATCTGGAAGTCGAAGTCTGGCAGCGCGATCTGTCCGAAGAGGAAAAGGCGGCGCTTACCGAATATGGCACAATCTCGGGCGGCACACGGCTGCAGGCCATGGCCAGCGCTGGCGAGAATGCCGCGCCGATCGAATTGAAAGCAGTCGACGAAAATTGGCCGCTTTACGGGACGTTGACACTCAAGAACGGCGAAGAAGCTACTGCACCCTCGGGCATGGATGCTTATCTGGCGCAGGGCGCAATCGACCGGCTCGATGTGCAGGTTGGCGACAGCTTCACCATAGGTACCACTACGCTGCGCGCTGCGGGCATCATTGACAATGAACCCGACCGGCTGAGCGAGGGTTTCCAGCTTGGTCCGACCATATTGGTTGCCGAGGGCGTGCCGGCGCAAGCAGGGCTGGTTCAACCTGGCGCGCTTTACGAGAGCAAATACCGGATCCGTTTCTCGGGCAATCAAGCACCCGAAGCGGTCGAAGAGGAATTGCAAGAACGCTTTCCCAATTCCGGTTTTGATTTTCGCACACGGGACCGCGCAAGCCCCGGCGCAGACCGCTTCGTCTCGCGCATGGGCGAATTCCTGACGCTGGTCGGGCTTGCGGCGCTGGTCATTGCAGGGATCGGTATTGGCGGCGGAGTATCTTCCTATCTCGAAGCACGAAGAGCCAGCATTGCCACGTTGAAGGTTCTCGGCGCCTCGAGCCGCGATATCGCCCGTATCTACGCACTGCAGATTGGTGCAGCTGCGCTTGTCGGCAGCTTGCTGGGACTGGCCGCAGGTGTGCTGGTGACGCCTGCTCTCGCTGCGGCGTTGGACGGACTGTTGCCAGTCGAAGCGGGGTTCGTGTTCGAGCCTTCCGCCCTTCTTATCGCAGCCGCCTATGGCTTGCTGGTGGCTCTCGTTTTTGCCGCGACACCGATCCTGCGCGCGCGACGCTTTCCGGCCATGGCGCTGATGCGCTCCCGCATTGTGCCGCTATCGCGAGACGGACGCGCTCTGGGCTGGGTGCTGGGCGGTTTGGCAGGCATTGTTGCTCTGGCTCTCCTGACAGCGCGACAGCCGTTGCTCTCGGGCGGTTTTCTTCTCGGCGCAGCAGTCGTTCTCGGCTTGCTCGCCTTGCTCGGATTCGGCATTCGCAAACTGGCCGCATCGCTGCCAAGCCCCAAGAACCCGTTGGTACGCAATGCCCTGGCCAATCTGCACCGCCCGGGTTCATCGACTGGAGCGCTGGTGACCGCGCTCGGCTTCGGACTTAGCGCCTTTGTCCTGCTGGCTGCGATCCAGAGCAGCATCAATGGCAATATCGACACCCGCGTGCCGAACGAAGCTCCGGATTACTTCGTCCTCGACATACCGCGCGACCGTTCCGCAGAGTTCGAGCAGATCATCCGCGATGATCACCCGGACGCGGCAATCCGGTCGGTCCCGGCCCTGCGCGGTGCAATTCTCGCTTACGGACCAGCCGACAATATGATCCGCGTGTCCGAGCTGGAAGAAATTCCTGACGGCGCATGGCCACTACGCGGGGAGCGCGGGCTGACTTATTCGGAGACGGTACCTGTCGGAAACTCGCTGGTCGAAGGTGACTGGTGGGAGGAAGGCCATAGCGGCGATCCGCTGGTTTCAGTCGATGAAGAATTCGCCGCAGCCATTGATCTGAAAATCGGGGACAAGCTGACCGTCGGAATCCTCGGCGTCGAAAAAACCGCCACGGTCGCCAATCTGCGTAGGGTGGACTGGGAGAATATGGGCTTCAATTTCGTGCTCGTATTCTCCGAAAACGCCATCGCCGATGCACCGCATAATCTAACTGCCACTATCGACTTACCCGAAGGTGCTGAAACAGGACCGCTGCTGCGCAAGATGGTCAACAATTTCCCGTCCAGCTCCGTTGTCGAAATTGGCCAAGTGTTGACCGAAGCGCGTACCATTCTGTCTCAGGTCGGCTTGGCTACATTTGCCGCAGCATCTGTCGCGGTTTTGGCCGGACTCGCGGTTCTGATCGGTGCAATTGCCGCAGCACGTGCGGCGCGGACCTATGACACGGTGGTGATGCGCGTGCTCGGCGCGAGCAGACGGCAGGTATTGTTCATGCAACTGGCTGAATACGGCTTGCTAGCGCTGACGCTTGCCAGCGTTGCGCTAGGCCTTGGAACCGGATTAGCGTGGTTGGTGATCACCCAGCTATTCGAGTTCGACTGGCTCCCTAACTGGTGGGAAATCCTCGCCGTTCTGGGCGGCGGTCTGGCCTTCGTGCTGATCTTCGCACTGGCCGGTTCGCTCCCGTTATTGAGAGCGAAACCGGCTCAGGCTCTGCGGGCGTTGTA
>JAHDDJ010000016.1 GCA_020629385.1 Erythrobacter sp. | reverse complement strand
ACTGGCGGTCGGAATTCCTGCAGACACCGCGCGATGTCATCTTCCCGTTCTCGCCGATTTATGGCGAATCGACGGGGCAACTTGACGCGTCGCTGTTCTTCACCGTCATGGACGGTGTAAAACTGGGTGTTCAAGGCGTGAACCTGCTCGACGAAGTCACTCAGACTTCGCAGGTTATCGATTTCGAGGGCACGCGGGTTCGTCGCTCGGCGTTCCGCAATGACCGACGCTTCACATTCCTGGCGCGATTCGACTTCTAGGGGGCAGGAGAATCCGTCAACCAATGCGGGCTCTTGTCGGAAGGCAAGGGCCCGTTTTTGGTTTTGGAAACCCGCTTGGCTTGCGACTGCTCCCATTTCGCATGGCAGGAGTGACTAGCTTGGTCGAAACCTCGACCCATCAGGATAATCTTCTTAACAGCTAAAGGCGCACACAATGGCATCAATCTTTTCACGCATTTGCTGTATCCCGGCTATCGCCTATTTAGGAGCTTGCTCGGCGACAACTGACACAGCCTCCAAAATCATTGAAAAGGGAACTGTAGCTCCTGCCGAGAAGGCGGTCGAACCGAAGAATGAAAATGGCTGGGCGCTTGCTTGGTCGGAGGAATTCGAAGGCGACACTATCGATACCGCGAAATGGGGTTTCGATATCGACTGTTGGGGCGGCGGGAACGAAGAGAGGCAATGCTATACAGACCGGCCAGAAAATGCGTCCATAATAGATGGCAAGCTGGTCATCACTGCACGCAAAGAAGAGCACACAGGACCCGCCTTACCACCTTACCTTGCTGAACAAGCCGAAAATCCAGAAGCAACAGCTAGCAAACCATTTACGTCCGCGCGCCTCACGACAAAAGGCAAAGCCGCTTGGAAATATGGTTGGATCGAAGTGCGTGCAAAACTGCCGCAAGGGCAAGGGACGTGGCCCGCCATCTGGATGCTGCCAGAAGACAACGTCTATGGTACTTGGGCTGCTTCCGGTGAGATCGACATTATGGAGGCCGTCAACCTCGGCATAGATTGTGCAGAATGTCCGGGCGGCAAGGACAATACTATCCTCGGCACATTACATTTTGGCGGACTGTGGCCGGATAATAGCTTGCACAGTACCGAGGTCGCGCAACCCGGTTCGCTCGATGATTTTCACACATACAGCATAATCTGGAGCGAAGGGAAATTTACCTGGCTGGTCGATGGGCGCGTTTTCGCCGTCAAAGAGGCTGGTGACTGGAACACGGTCGGCTCAGACAATCCCAACGCTCCGTTTGACGAGCGTTTTCATCTGATTTTGAATCTTGCGATTGGCGGCGGCTTGCCGGAAGAAAGAGGGCTTGGCGGCGTTTCGGAAGAAGGCTTCCCCAAGACTTTCGAAATTGACTGGGTCCGCGTCTGGAGTTGTAACACGGACGTAGCTATCAATGGTAATTGCGTAATCGAGAAGGGCGAATAAAAATGGCACGTCGGCGTCAGGCCGTCACGATCAAGCATGTGGCCGCTGATGCAGGAGTATCCCTGCAAACCGTTAGCCGCGTCATCAACAATGAGCCGAATGTCCGGCCATCAATGCAGGAAAAGGTCCAGCAGTCGATCGACAGGTTGGGCTATATCCCCTCGATCGCAGCGCAACGGATGAGCGGATCGCGGTCCTATTTGATCTTGGCGCTCAACGACCGTGAACGGACAATTGCCGATTGGCGGTCACGCCGAGGTTCGGACTGGATCGACCAGATGCTGCTGGGCGGCATGCTGAAATGTGCGGAACACGGATATCGGCTGATATTTGAACTGGTCGATACGCATAATGACCATGTCGAACGGGAACTTAAGGCGACAATCGCGGCATTGCAGCCCGACGGCATTATTTTGACACCGCCGCATTCGGACAATCCGCTTATTACCGATCTGCTGCGCCGATACGGAATTCCTTTCGCTCAAATCGGATCGGAGGGAGTCGAAGGTGGTATCCCGCTGATAATGGGTGACCGCAGCGCTGCTCGCGATGCAACCGAGTATCTGATCAAACTTGGCCATAAGCGTATTGGTTTTATTGCCGGCCCTGATGAATACAAATTAAGCGGATGGCGCAAGGATGGCTGGCGTGATGCCATGGCAGCTGCGGACTTGTCGACTGAAACACTCTGCGCAAATGGTGATTTCAGCTATAAGTCAGGTATCGAGGCAGCCCGTGTTTTGCTGTCTCTGGACGAGAGACCAACGGCGATTCTGGCCAGTAATGACCTGATGGCCATGGCGTCTATGACTGTTGCAAGCGATTATGGACTGAATGTGCCTGATGACCTGTCCGTCATTAGTTTCGACAATACGCCAACTGCCATGCTGAGCCAGCCATCGCTGACAGCAGTCGACCAGCCTATCGCAGCAACCGCATCGCGCGCTGTCGAATTGATCATTGCGCTGCAAAAAGGTGAGCCCATCCCCGATGCGCCGACAATCGTTCCGGCAAGCCTGATCGAGCGGGAAAGCACCGCATCACCCAAGCAGTGATCGCCAGCTTTTTTTATATCTCGTAACACAGTGTCTTGCTTTTGCGTTTGTCGAGTGTAGAACCAAAATTGAGAACGTTCACAAATGGGGTAGAGGACATTATGCGGATTAAGACTTTTGCGTTGGCTAGCACGGCATTGCTTGCTGCATGCGGGGAGAACACACGCGTGCAATCCGCAGCCTCGGCGCCGCTTGTCACGGAAGCTTCCGCACCGGCTAGCCTCACCGTAGAACAAATGGTCGCGCGCATGTCGCTGGAGCGTAAGATCGCCCAGCTGATCCAGCCGCAGATCAATTCGGTCACTCCGGAAGAAATGCGCAAATACCGGTGGGGCAGCTACCTTAATGGTGGCAATGGCGGACCTTACGGTGATGAATTCGCCCCAGCATCGGAATGGCTCAAACTCGCCGATGAAATGTGGGACGCCTCAACCGCGCCGCTTGACGGTGATGAGCCTGTGATTCCCACCATGTGGGGCACAGACGCCGTCCACGGCCACACCAACATCATCGGGGCGACGATCTTCCCGCATAATATCGGCCTTGGCGCCACCGGCGATGCGGATCTGGTGCGCAAGATCGGTGCGGCAACCGCGACCGAAATCGAAGTCACCGGGATCGACTGGAATTTCTCGCCCACTGTCGCTGTTGCACGCGACGATCGCTGGGGCCGCACATATGAAAGCTATTCCGAAGACCCTGAAATTGTTGCCAAGATGGGCGCCGCCTTGGTCGAAGGATTGCAAGGCAAGCCGGGTGATCCAGACTATTTGGGCAGCGGACGAGTTATTGCCACAGCCAAGCACTTTTTCGGCGATGGCGGAACTGAACAAGGTGTCGACCAGGGCGACGTCAATGGCGACATCGATGCGCTGAAGGCGATCCATGCTGTACCCTACCCTCTTGCTATCGAGGCAGGTGTCGAAACCATCATGGCAAGCTTCAATTCTATCAACGGCACCAAGATGCACGGCAATAAGGAATTGCTGACCGGGGTGCTGCGCGGGGAAATGGGCTTTGACGGCTTGGTCGTTGGCGATTGGAACGCGCACGGCCAGATCAAAGGCTGTACCGTGTCGGATTGTGCGCAGTCGCTGCTTGCCGGTCTCGACATCTACATGGTCCCCGATGACGCGGTTGCCTTATACGAAACACTGCTGAAGCAAGTACGCGACGGCACGATTCCGGAAGTCCGCGTCGACGAGGCGGTAACGCGCATCCTGCGAGTCAAAATGCGGGCGGGACTGCTCGGTCCGGACGCGAAGAAGCCGTCAGAACGCACCAATGCTGGCGATTATGGCAAGCTTGGCATGGCCCCGCACCGCGCAGTCGCTCGCGAGGCAGTCGCCAAATCGCAGGTTATTCTGAAGAACAATGGTATGCTCCCGCTTAAACCGGGCGCGAATATTCTTGTCGCTGGCGAAGCAGCCGACAGCATTGCGCAGGCTGCCGGTGGCTGGACGCTGACCTGGCAGGGTGGCCGCGAACTGACCAACGAGAAATACTTTCCCGGTGCGACATCGATCTGGGCCGGCATCGAAGAGGCTGCACAGAAGAGCGGCGGATCCGCGACGCTTTCTGTCGATGGCACTTTCGAGACAAAGCCGGATGTTGCGATCGTTGTATTCGGCGAGCAGCCTTATGCCGAATTCGCAGGCGACCTCAAAAACATGGTCTTCAGTGACGAAGAAGGCCTGCAGCTTCTGCGGCAGCTCGACGAACAAGGCATCCCTTCGGTTGCAGTGTTCCTCTCTGGCCGCCCGCTCTGGATGAATCGCGAAATCAACGCAGCAGACGCCTTTGTCGCGTCATGGCTTCCCGGCAGTGAGGGCGCAGGCGTTGCCGATATATTGTTCGGCAAAACACCGGCTACCGGAAAACTGTCCTTCAGCTGGCCGGAAAATTGCGAAGGTGCGCCGGTTAATGGCAGCGATGGCGCTTTGTTCCCGGTCGGGTACGGCCTCTCGCTCGGTAACACCGCAGCACTTGCCGAGCTCGACGAGAATTGCGGCTTTGTAGGCGATCGCATCGGATCTGACTGGTACATCAATGGCCGCCTGTCCGCAGGCGTAACTGCTTTGGCAGGAGGCACCGAATTGCCAAACTTGCGGGGCGAAGCGGGCGGCGTGGTCGTGCGCGGCATCGACAAGGACCGTCAGGAGGATGCGCGCGAACTGACATTCGGTCCAGCCAGTGCCATAACCTTCGCCGGTAAAGGTGAAGGCGCATATGTGATCACCTATAATCTGGCTTCTGCCCCGGGAGGAATAGTGACTGTCTCGGGAGGATCAACGACGACTGACGTCAGCAGCCGCCTCACCGTTGCAGCAGGCAAAGGCTGGCGTGAAATGGTGTTGACGCAATCATGCCTTGGCGAAGATGCGGATACGCTAACAATCGCAACCGATGCTCCGTTACAATTCTCGATCGCCCGGGTTTCGCGACAGAAACTACCCGAAGGAACCCAGTGCTCCTTTTAGGCCGCATTCGTATTCGTGTTGGACAATGTGATGCTTGTATCACAGACATAATTTTGGAGTTGGACCGGCGAGAATAAGGCCGGACAAAGAGGGGAAATTTTGTGGCACTAGAGACGATCGATATCGTAATCATCGCGCTATACGCGTTGGCTTTGCTGGGTATAGCTTGGGCAGTGTCCCGTGAACCTGCGGGCCATGACAAGAATACCGAAGATTACTTCCTTGCCGGACGTGCTCTGCCCTGGTGGGCGATCGGTGCCTCGCTTATTGCTTCGAACATCTCCGCGGAACAAATTATCGGTCAATCTGGGCAAGGGTTTGCCGTAGGCATCGCAATTGCGGCCTATGAATGGCAGGCAGCGCTGGTTCTGATCATTGTTGCGAAATACTTTCTGCCGATCTTCCTCAAACGGAAGATCTACACCATGCCGCAGTTCTTGGACCAACGTTATGGAAGTGGCGTAAAAACGCTGATGAGTGTCTTCTGGGTTGCGTTGTACACCGCAGTAAATCTAACCGCAGTATTGTGGCTAGGCGGCTTGGCGGTTTCGTCGCTGACCGGCTGGGGTATTATGCTATCCATGTCGGCGCTTGCCGGATTTGCTGCTTTGTATTCGCTCTATGGCGGACTGAAAGCGGTTGCACTGACGGATATCATCCAGGTGGTCATTTTGATCATTGGCGGCTTTGCGATCACATGGATTGCACTTGACCGGCTATCCGGCGCTGATGGGGCACTTGCAGGCCTTGGCATGTTGATGAATGAAATGCCCGGGCACTTCGAGATGATACTGTCGGAAGATCACCCAGCTTACAGTGATTTGCCAGGTATCTGGACGTTGCTAGGCGGATTGTGGGTCCTGCATTTCAGCTATTGGGGTTTCAACCAGTATATCATCCAGCGAGCACTCGGCGCTGAAAGCCTTGGTGAAGCACAAAAGGGGCTTGCTGCTGCAGCCTTTTTGAAGCTGCTGGTGCCGTTCATTGTTGTTATTCCCGGTATTGCAGCGGTCATGCTGGCCCAACAGGGAACGTTGGACGGGGCCGTTTTGGCGGAACGATCAGATGCCACTTATGGATCGCTAATGGGAATGGCACCGGCCGGTTTGCGCGGTTTGGTATTTGCTGCCTTGATTGCCGCTATTGTTTCCTCCCTCGCTTCTATGATGAACTCGATCTCCACCATCTTCACGATGGACCTGTACAAAGCCTGGAAGCCCAGTGAGGCTGAACAGCACTATGTGACAGTCGGGCGCGTGACTGCGTTTGCCGCTATGCTGCTTGCCTTGCTTCTGGCACGTCCGTTTCTGGGCGGCTTTGAAAGTGCGTTCCAGACGGTACAGGAATATACGGGCTTTATCGCACCGGGTATCGTGGTTGTCTTCCTGCTGGGCTTCTTCGACAAGAAAACCAATGCAGTAGGCGCATTCACAGCGCTGATCGGGTCGGTTGTAGCAAATCTGCTTCTCAAATTCGGGATGCCGGACGTACCCTTCATCATCCGCATTTGGGGCGTATTTGTGGTGGCGATAGTCGCCGCAATGGTTGTGTCCCGGATGACCACAGCGCCAGCTGAAGAACGTACAGTGAAGCTCAACGATATTGGCTTTGCGACCACCACATTCTTCAACACAATGGCTGCGCTTATTGTTCTGATCCTGATCGGGCTGTATCTCTACCTCTGACGAGAAAGCCGCATTTGCAATTATGGGGGCAGTGTCTATGACCTGTCCCCACAGCAAATATTGTCGGATTTCTTGATATGAGCCCGGGCGCACAGTCCGGCGACGAGGGTGACGATAGCAAATCGGGATATTACGCCGCTGCATGAGCGACACTGACACCACAACTATCGACCCACCTCTGGTGGACCTGCCAATCAAGACTGCCCAATCCGGATTTTACCACGGCTTCAGCACTATCGTAACGGTGCCGGCCAAGCTGATTGTCACCTTGCTGATCCTGTGGGCGATCTTTTTCCCGGAACATGCAAAAGAGGCATTGGAAGCCGCCAATGCCACGATCATTCGGGATTTTGCCGGATGGTATGTCTATATCGTCGCCTTCATGATGCTGGTTGCGTTTATTCTGGCGGTCATTCCCAAGACCGGCACATTGCGCCTTGGCAATCCGGGTGAAGAGCCGGAGTTCTCGCGCTTCTCATGGTTTGCCATGCTGTTCGGAGCCGGCATCGGCATCGGCATGCTGACATACTCTACCGGTGAACCTCTGGCGCATTTCCAGAACAACCCCGATATTATTCGCGGAATGGTGGAGCCCGTTTCGCAAGAGGCGATCCGACCTGCTTATATCTATACCTTCCTGCATTGGGGCTTTGCCGCCTGGGCGACCTATGCGCTGGTCGGCTTGGCCGTAGGTTACGTTGCCTATCGCCGAAATCTGCCGCTGACGATCCGTTCGTCTTTGGCGCCTTTGTTCGGCAAAGCAATGTCCGGACCACTAGGGCATCTGGTCGATATTGTGGCCGTCGTTGCGACGGTGCTCGGCGTTGCGGTGACGATGGGTTTCGGGGTCGAGCAATTTGTGGTTGGCCTTAACCGCGTTGGCATGGGTGACTGGCTGCTCAATGCAGAAGGCACTGCATCCTCATTGGCCATCATACTCGCACTTCTGGTTCTGGTTGGCGCATCAACCCTGTCTGCACTGTCGGGCGTTGGCCGCGGGATCAAATGGCTGTCCAACCTCAATATGGGGCTATCATTCCTGTTGCTGGCAATCTTCGTCGTCGCGGGTTCTGGACTGCTCGGCTTCCAACTGCTGTTCACCGGTATTTACGATTACATTGTGACTTTGCCGGGGCTGGCGCTGACTCTGTTCAGTGCTGATGGCAGCGCGACCGGCGATGCCCTTGCCCAGTGGCAGCTCGACTGGTCCGTATTCTATTGGGCGTGGTGGATCGCATTTGCGCCATTTGTCGGAATGTTCATCGCCCGTGTCTCGCGCGGCCGTACGGTGCGCGAATATGTGTTGGGTGTGGTGCTGGTGCCTTCGCTGATGTGTTTCATCTGGATGGCGATTGTCGGTGGGACCGCGATTGATCTGGAATTGAGCGGCGCTGCCGAAGGCACAATCCTGGCCGCAGGCATTTCCGACCAGCTGTTTGCAACTCTGGCAGTTCTGTTCGATCCGGCCATCGCGTGGATATTGTCCGGCCTCGTCGTCATATTGCTAATGACCTATCTGATCACTTCGGCCGATAGCGCTATCCTTATCGTCAATACGATCAACGGTGCCGGCGAAGAAGAGGACGAGATCGAGCGACGCCATCATATCATCTTCTGGGGGTCTGCCATTGCATTCGTCGTTGGCAGCATGCTGATCCTTGGCGGGATCGATGCGATCCGGATAACCATGATCATCGGCGCTCTACCGTTTTCCTTCGTGATGGGCCTGATGGCCATTTCAATCACGAAAGCAATTATCTTTGATTTGCGGCGAAAAAAACACGGTGTCCCGACCCATGCAGACGACCCGGAAATGGCGTCTCACCAGGGCTAACCGCAAGTCACGTTGCATTATTGCAACATTATTTTGACCATTCAGAAAGTCTGGGGTGCTGCTGTGGCCGGTGCCTTTCTGCCCTGTTAGGCCAACCCTGCAAACGCCATCCGTTCTGGATTTGGTGTATTTTGTCCGGGCCATTGATGACGCTGTGCCACGTGCGCGCTCCTGAGGCCCGATAGATAGTTCACGGGGAACATCTGAATGCAATATCTGAAAAGCGGCGCGTCCATAGCGACGATCGCTGCCCTTACCGTGTCGCCAGCGATGGCGCAGGATGCAACACCGGCAGAAGGCGCTGAAGAACGCCGCGGCGGTGTCCAGGAAATCGTGGTGACTGCCACGAAGCAGAGTGAAAACCTGCAAGACGTTCCGATCGCCGTGAGCGCGATTGGCGCAGAAGCGTTGGATGAATTGGCGATCGATACTTTCTCCGATTATCTCGACCAGCTGCCCAGCGTTACCGCCGGCGGCAGTGGTCCGGGGCAAAGCACGATCTATATTCGCGGTCTCGCTTCGACCACACCTAACCTGACCACTGCTGGCGTTGCCGGCCTTGCGCCCAACGTTGCTCTCTATCTTGATGAACAGCCACTGGGTCAGCCCGGTCGTAACCTTGACGTATATGCTGCTGACCTTGAACGTATCGAGGTTCTGGCAGGTCCGCAGGGAACGCTGTTCGGCGCAAGCTCGCAAGCCGGTGTTGTTCGCCTCATCACCAACAAGCCGGAACTCGGTATTTTCGGAGCGTCCGTCAAAGGTGGTGTCGCAACCACAAAAGGCGGCGAAGAGAGCTACAATCTCGAAGCGATGATCAACATCCCACTGGCAGACAATGTCGCTATCCGCGGCGTTTTCTATCGCGATGATCAGGGCGGCTACATCGACAATGTCGCAGGCACGCAGACTCTGCGGGACAGCGCGCGTTTCCGGCCCGCTGGTACTGTCCGTTCCAATGGCGTGGCGGTAAACGCGCTGCGTGGCGGCTTCCAGTCGGATCCGGCAACGCTTGCGCAGATCGATGCCAACGTAACCTTCCTCGCAGCCGACAATGCCCAACTGGTCGAAGAAAACTTCAACGACACGCAATATACCGGCTTCCGTCTTTCTGGCTTGGTAGAATTCAGCCCTGACTGGCGCCTGACGGTTGCCCATGCGCAGCAGAATATTGATTCTGACGGTGTGTTCTTCGCTGATCCCAACCTTGGCGGTCTCGATGACCTCGAGGTTCAGCGCTACGAGAATGACCGTATCGACGACAATTATTCGAACACCAGCTGGACGCTCGAAGGCCGTCTGGCGATGCTCGACATGGTCTACACCGGTGCATTCACGACGCGGAAAACGGAACAGCGCGTCGATTATACCGACTACCTGTTTGTCGGTCAGTACCTGCCTTATTATATCTGTGATGGCTCGGTCAGTTACCCGGGTGCTGGCGGACCGACAGGTACATGTCAGGCCCCTAACCTGTTTGTGACATCAAACTCTGAAACGCAGGTATTCACGCAGGAATTCCGGATCAGCACACCGCAAGAGAACCGCATTCGCGGTACCGCAGGTGTGTTTTATTCGGACCTCGTGCTGGAAGAGCGGAATGACTTCAACTACCCCGGCAATATTGCTGCTGCACCCTTCGGTGCCTTCGCACCTAACTCGTCCTTCCCGGGCGGCTTCCAGAGTGCTCAGGGGCCCTTCCCCGCTGAAACGATCTTCCGCAACGATATCCGCCGGACCGACGAACAGCTGGGCTTCTTTGGTGAAGCATCTTTCGACATCGTACCAGACCTGCTGACATTGACAGTAGGTGCACGATACTATGACATCGAAGTCGATTTCGAAGGTGATGCCAACTCGTCGTTCTGTAACTCGGGCGCGGCGCAAGATGCCAACGCGTTCGGTACAAACATCAGCGATCTGTATGATGGTGATGGCCGATTTACGTTTGTCGGCAGCTGTAACGCTGCGCTACGCCAGACGTTCAATGCAGGCGACACAATTGCCGATATTCAGGCTGCTGGTTTAAGTGCTGCGCAGGCACAACAAGTGTTCAACGCACTTGCTGCACCTGATGCGGCCAAGGCCGATGGCTGGATTAAGAAGGGTACACTGACTGTAACCCCGAATAACGATCTGCTGTTCTATGCCACCTATTCGGAAGGCTTCCGTCCCGGATTGCTGAATCGCCCAGGCGGCGCGACTAACGGCGCAGGATTTACTGTGCCGTTCGAGCTCGAAACCGATGAAGTGAAGAACTATGAATTCGGTTGGAAGCTGGACTTGGTTGACGGTCAAGTTCGTTTGAACGGTAGCGCGTTCTTCGTGGATATTTCGCGTCTGCAGACCACCATCTTTGATCCAAGCATCACCAATCTGTTCTTCTCGGACAATGCGGCGGATGCAGAAATCAAAGGTATCGAAGGCGAAATCACGATTGCGCCGTTCAGCCTTGAAGGTCTGACAGTATCAGGAGCATTCTCGATACTCGACACCGAGATCACCGAAGTGCTCACTCCGACGACCGACGTGGTTGTCGGGCAAGAGCTGGCATATGCGCCTAAGTTCCAAGGCAATATGCGCGCCCGCTATGAGTGGGATATTGGTGATCTCACCGCCCACATCATGCCGCAAATGGCGCATTCCGCTTCGAAGTTCACCGATATTATTTCGATCAACAACATCAAGCTGGATAGCTACACGACTTTCGGTCTCAGCGCCGGCATCAAGTCTGATCGTTGGTCGCTCGAACTGTATGGTGAAAATCTCGGCGACACGCGTGCGGAAATCGCGGGTAACTACATTAATGACCGTGAGCGGATTACAACCAACCGTCCGCGCACAATCGGCCTGCGGGTCGGTTACGACTTCTAAAGTCTGATACGAACCACCGAGGAGCGGCGGGTGAGGCACAGCCTTCCCCGCCGCTTCGCTTTTCAGACGCCTGAAATTCTGGCACGGGCATCACTATGACTTCAACCTCGGAAGACCGCACGGCGCAGCTGCAGCAGGCACAAAAGCTGCTGCAATCGGGTAATTTCGCCGGAGGACTGACATCTGCCAACGCGATTCTGGCCATTGAGCCAGACGACGTTGAAGCACTATATGTTGCAGCGGTCGGCGCACGTTTTCTCAAAGAGTTCGACAAGGCACATAGCTATCTGGCGCGCCTCCACGCTGCATCTCCGGAATTCGGACGTGCATGGCAGGAGGCTGGCCATCTGGCGCGAGACGAGGCCCGGTTCGAGGATGCAATATCCGCTTACACACGCGCCACACGGTTCAATCCTGCCCTTGAAGCAAGCTGGCGTGCGCAGTCGGATTTGCTTATCCGACAGGGCAGGCAATCCGAAGCCGATGCAGCTTTCGCACAGGCCGAGCGGCTAAAAATCATGCCGCGAGAATTGCTCGCAGCCACCAATCACCTCGCCGAAGGGCGGCTGCTGCGAGCGGAGGAATTCTGCCGTCATTTCCTACGCCAGAACCCGCAGCATACCGAAGCGATGCGCTTGCTGGCCCAAATCGGTATCAAACTAGGCATTCTGGACGATGCAGAGTTCCTGCTGGAAAGTGCGACCGAGTTCGAGCCGGACAACATCCAGATCCGGCTCGACTATATCGATGTACTGCGCCGCCGCCAAAAATTCACTGAAGCCAAAGCGCAGGCAGAAGCTTTGCATCAGCGTGATCCGGACAACCCATTGTTCCAGTCGCACCTTGCTATCGAGAGCATGCAGACCGGCGACTATGAGCGCGCTTTTGCCCTGTTCGACGGCGTGCTCAGCAAACTCCCGAACGATCCCGCGACGCTAACCTCCAAAGGTCATGCGCTGAAAACAACCGGCAAGCAGGAGGATGCCGTCGCCTCCTACCGCGCTGCAATTGCGGCCAAGCCGGATCACGGCGACGCCTATTATGCGCTCGCCAATCTCAAAACCTATCGTTTCACCGACGAAGAGATTGCCGCAATGCGCATCCAGGTTGAGCGTCCTGATTTGACCTTCATGGACCGTGTCCACATGTCCTTTGCACTCGGTAAAGCGTATGAAGACGCTACCGATTACGCGCAGTCTTTTGCGTTTTACGAAGAAGGCAATGCGCTGAAGCGTCGACAAACGCGGTATGATGCCGATGCCATGTCCGCTGAAATCGACCTGCAAATCGAACATTGCACGCCGGAGCTGTTCGCCAAACATAGCGACCATGGCCACCCTGCTGCTGACCCGATTTTCATTCTCGGTCTGCCCCGCGCCGGGTCGACTTTGCTCGAGCAGATCCTCGCCTCACACAGCAAGGTGGACGGTACGCTGGAACTGCCCAATATCCTTGCGCTCGCACACCGGCTCCGTGGGCGCACGGCAGGTGAATCGCTATATCCCGGAATTTTGCATGAACTTGCGCCGGAGCAGTTTGCCAAGATGGGCGAAGAGTTTATCGAAAACACGCGTATCCACCGTCAGGGTGCTCCGTTCTTTATCGACAAGATGCCGAACAATTTCCGGCATATTGGGCTGATCAAGCTGATCCTGCCCAATGCGAAGATTATCGATGCCCGGCGCGATCCGATGGATTGCTGCTTTTCGGGTTTCAAACAGCTTTTTGCCGAGGGGCAGGAATTCACATACGGTCTGGAACAGGTCGGGCGCTATTACGCCGACTATGTTCGGCTGATGGACCACTGGCACAGTGTATTGCCGGGTGCTGTCTTGCGCGTTCAGCATGAGGATGTGCTGGATGATCTGGAGGGACAGGTTAAGCGGATGCTCGACTATCTGGAACTTCCATTCGAACAGGCCTGCGTTGATTTCCACAAGACCAAACGCGCTGTTCGCACGGCAAGTTCCGAGCAAGTTCGCCGTCCGATCAATCGCGATGGCGTGGCGGCATGGAAACCCTTCGAACAATGGCTGGAGCCGCTCAAGGCGCAGGTTGCAGGGGTAGGCTGATGGCGGGTAAGCGTCCAGAGACAGAATGGTATGCCGGTGACCTGTTCGGCGAGATATATCAGGCTGAACAAGCGCCTGTCCGTAAAGGCACGACGCTGTTTGGGTTGCTGCCGGGATTGCTGTTGTGCGGGGTCGCTTCTTTGGCTGCTCTCTGGTTGTCCGACCATTACGGCTTTCCGGCGATTCTTCTCGGTCTGCTAATCGGTCTGGCGCTCAACTTCCTGTCGGATCATCCCAAGACGGGGGCAGGTCTGGACTTTGCCGCACGGCATTTCTTGCGCGCCGGGATCGTTCTGCTCGGCCTTCAGGTTACGCTGATGCAGATCACGGAGATGGGCTGGCTGCCTTTTGCCGGACTGTTTGCGATCATGGCAGCAAGTTTTGCGGCCGGAATTGGCGGAGCAGCCTTAGCGGGACAATCACGCTATTCTGGCATTCTTGCAGGTGGCGCGACAGCGATATGCGGCGCCTCTGCGGCGCTGGCACTATACGGCGTCATTGGCAAAGACCGGCTGGACCAGGCCCGCTTTACGGTGGTTCTGATGGGCGTTGCACTCGCAAGTGCAATCGCGCTGTCAGCCTATCCCGCGCTGGCAGCAATGCTAGGTATGAGTGACACACAGGCCGGATATCTGGTCGGGGCATCGATCCACGACGCGGGTCAGGCAATCGGCGGCGGCTTTGCGATTTCCGATGCAGCGGGCGCACAGGCCACAATCGTCAAGCTGACCCGCGTGGCGATGCTGGCGCCAATTGTCGGGCTGGTTGCGTTATGGATCGGCGACGGCGCACAGGGCAATCGGTCTGCTTCTGCGGGTTGGAAACGCTTTGCTCTGCCGCCATTTATCATCGCCTTTCTGGCGTTGGTCGCTCTCAACAGTATGATGGGTGTCCCGCTCGCCGTAGCTGACTACGGCCTGACAGCATCGAAAACTCTGCTGCTGCTGGCGGTGACGGCCACAGCAATGCGCTCGCGCATGGATTTGTTGCTCGATGCAGGGTGGCGCCCGATGGTCCCAGTTCTGACTGCAACAATGGCGTCAGTATTCGCCTCGCTCATAGTGGTGATGCTGGCCATCGCCTGATTGACCCTAAGGAACAGGTCACCTAATCCGGCGACACAAAGTACGAGCGATGGAACACGCCCCATGATCTTCAAAGCCTTTACCGAGCATCCAGCCTCTGTTGGCGAAACCTACAGCCAGCATTTACGCCAGGCATCGGGTTTTGGCGGACGACTGATTGTCGCAGGGTTTGCCTGCTTGCTACATGGCATTTTCCCGTTCCTGTTCATCAAAACGGGCAGCAAGCAGGTTGTAAAGCTTCACGACAAAATGGTCACCAATCGTAGCAATATCCCAGAAATGCTGGATTTCGTGATCTAGCAGACACCCGGGCCGGGAATGGTGCCGCTTAGCAGACTCGAACTGCTGACCCCATCATTACGAATGATGTGCTCTACCAACTGAGCTAAAGCGGCGTATTCGGCTGTTGGGAGCCGACAACCGGATAATGGAGGCCCGAGCCGGAATCGAACCGGCGTACACGGATTTGCAATCCGCTGCGTCACCACTCCGCCATCGGGCCTCTGTTCCCGTGGGTCCATGACCCATCGGACGGAAGCGGCCATCTAGCGTTTCGCGGCGCAAGTGGCAATGCGATTCTTGGTAACACCGGCCACTGATTGATTCGAATGCAGTCAGGACTGGTCACAGCATTAGTTTGCGGTATGAATCCGGCTCATGAGTGTTGCCAATCTTATTGAACCGATCACCGCGCATGGCGGTTCTGTCACGCTGGAAAACGCCGAGAGCTGGATGCAGGGACGCACCTTGTATGGCGGGGCATCGGCGCTGATCGCATATACGTCCGCCATTCGGACATTTCCGGACTTACCGCCATTTCGGGCAGCTCAAGTGGGGTTTGTCGCGCCTCTTGGAAACCGGTTTGACATACACAGCGCTATTGTCCGGCAAGGTCGCAACGTCGCGCAGGTGCGAACCGAGATTATTCAGGATGGAAGCGTCGCACTGACTGCCTTCTGGCTTTTCGGTACAGCGCGCGAACCCAATGCCGTCCATCCGGCACCACTACCCACGCCGGATGCCGGCATCCCTGAAGAACAGAAGCCGGCTGACACCCGATATGCGCCCGACTTTCTGAAGAACAATTATGATGTTCTCTACACGCCCGAGCGGCGCGCTGATGACGAGCCGGTAATCAGGCGCTGGACCCGGCTCAAAGAGCTGTCCGGCGTTGACCCTGTTTCCGAATTGATTCTGATGGGTGATACCTTGCCGCCATCTGCGGCACGCATCATGCAGCGGCGCGGCCCGATTAGCTCGATCAACTGGTCGTTCAATCTTCTCGACCCGCAGCCGCAGACGCGGGACGGCTGGTGGCTGGCGGAAACGGCCAGCGATCACGCTGATGATGGCTATTCCAGCGAGCGGCTGCGTTTATGGAATGCCGATGGAAAGCAGATGCTGTCCGGCATTCAGGCGGTGGCGATTTTCGGCTAGCGACGCAGCAGGGTTGTTTCGTTAAACGTCGTCAAAGTTTGGCGCGCGCTTTGCCATACCGGCCATGACGGCCTCGATCTGGTTCTTGGTGCGCATAATCGCATGCTGTTCCAGACTTTCTTCCATCAATAGCGTGTCATTACCGGCATCTGCCATTTTGTTATGCAGACGTTTCGCGGCACGGATCGCATGAGGATTGCGGTTAGCAATCTCGGTTGCAATCGCCGTAGCTCGTGCATGGGGATCGCTATCGACGAAAGTGGCAAGGCCATATTCCAGCGCTTCGTCTCCGTTAAATTGCCGGTTGGTATAGACCAGTTCGCGCAACATATCGTCGCGCACAAGCCCGCGCCACAGCGCATAGCCGCCCATATCGGGAACGAGACCCCACTTCAGTTCCATGATCGCCATCCTTGCATCGGGTGCCGCGACTCTGATGTCAGCACCGCTTGCGATCTGCATTCCGCCGCCAAAGCACACGCCATGGATCGCGCAAATGACCGGAACTGGAAGCTTGCGCCATTGCGTGGCGACCTGCTGGAACTTGTTGGAATCGCCGTAAGTGCGCTCTGTCAGAGCTGGTTCGTCCGGCGACGGCTCGCGCCCGAAGCTGGATGTGTCCAGCCCCGCGCAGAAGCTCTTGCCTTCGCCCGAAAGCACGACGGCGCGAAGGCCCTTCATCTCATGCACAGCATGGCCAGCCTGAATGATCCGTTCGAACATTTCCGGATCGAGCGCATTCATCTTTTCAGGCCGGGTCAGACGAACTTGCGCGACACCGTCATCACCCAATTCAATCGAGACGCGATCATTCTTCGGAAATGTCATGTTGTTCATCCGCTTTGATTGTCTTGGCACTATCGATACCAGTACAACCAATGCTGTCCAGAGAATCTGTTGGCAGTGGCGGACCAATTGCCGCAGCCGCCTGACCAGGATCAACCAGACGATAGCCTCCTGCCGGATCAGTCTCAATCAACCACGCAAGGCGGTGGATATGCAATTTCGACCGAATTCGCGATATGTGGACCTCGATACGGTTGCTTTCCGACGGATATTTCAGCCGCCACACATCATTGAATAGCATGGACTTGCTGACCGTCTGACCAGCATCTTCTGCCAACCGCCACAGCAGCGCAAACTCTTTGGGAAAGAGGCGGAGCCACTGGGTATTAATGCAGGCATCCCGATGAAAAAGGTCAAGACGTAAAGGGCCGATTGTCCGTGATCGGGGGAGGTGCGTATGAAGGCCCATGCCAGATTGTGACTATGGGACGGGAAATGGATGCGCTGTCACATCAACCCACCCGACCGCATCGAATAGGCTTTGCTGCCGGTAACAATCAGGTGGTCGATAAACTCAAGACCCAAAGTCTGCCCCATAGTTGCCAGCTGACGGGTTGCGTCAATATCCTGTCGGCTAGGCGAACAGTCACCTGACGGGTGATTATGCGCCAGCAATATCGAACTTGCCTCCAGCGACAACGCTCTGCGGAACAAATGAACCGAATCGAGCCTGACCGTATCTGCTGTGCCCCAACCCATTTCTTCGTCCAGAATATACTGCCCCGCATCGTCACAGAATATGACCAGCAAACGTTCCTGCGCGCGACATGCAGTGCCAGTCACGAGCTTCGCACGGAGATACTCCAGAAGAGCGGGGTCTTTGGGGTTCACAGGAGACCCGGCAATAATCTCGCTGCGGGTTGCCTCTGCCAATGTCCGGGCAGCAATCAATAACTCGCACGCATCTCCGAAACCGGCAGCAGCCTTACGCAAACGGTCCGCCGGTGCCGCCATCGCTTTGGAAAGCGAGCCGAATTCTTCACGCAATGTGACAGCTAGGGCAAAGGCCGCCGACCCTGCGAAAGGTTCGAGGAGCTGCGCCATGACCTGTATGTGCCGTGGCGTGTCACCCGTCGGTGATGCAGCCAAATCCCGAAACCCAGAATGATGATCTGAAAATAGGACGGACCGATAGTCAGGATTGCGTAAGCCAAGGGCGAAACCTCGCCTGCCAACGCTTTTGCCAGATGCGCCGTTGCCGCGATTATCTGGAACCCGGCTAGCCATAGTGGATATACTCGATTCGCATGGAGGGCGATGAAGATGAGGATGAAGAGCGTCGAAAGGTCAACAAACGCGAAGGTGAATGTAACAGAGAAGAAACTGCTTTGTTCTGGGAACAAAGAGGCTTGAACAAATCCGATAAGCAACATCCACACCAAAGCTGCAGCCGAGGCTTTCTCAGGCGCCGATCCACGCCAGAACGCAGCGGCAACCACAAGGACAAGGGCCAATATCTGGGCATCGTTGCGATAAGCTAGAATTGTTTCAATCAGGCTCTGCCCCTAACTTCACTCAACGGTTTCCGGACGCGCTATCTGAACATCAGCGGCCAGAGCACTCGGTTCGATTTCTGTTGGCGTACCATCATCCATACGCATGGTTTCGCGAGCTATCTTGCTCATTTCATCATGCACTCGCAACAGGCTTGTGGACATCGACAATGCTTGTTGTTCCGCCTGCGTAAGGCGCATGAGAGCCTTTTGTCCGATATCGACGCCTATATCAGGATTTTGGCGGGCGGAAATCATGGCCTGTTTCAATCTTGCGCAGGCGACCATCACTTCGTCCGAAACAGCCTCAGCTTCACGGATGAGTTTTTTAATATTCAGCGCATCATTTTGGACGGTAGTGTTCATCTGAATTCTCCTGCGGGTTATGACCCGCGAAGAATTTCAGTCACGAGTCTCGGGTACTCGCATCAATCGCGGCTTTGCCGTCCAGTATTTCGCTCACGGTGAGCGCTGCCGAAACGACCAGAACAATCGCGGCAACAGTGCCAAATGCGATTCCAATCATCGCGGCGAAACGAAACAGAACAGCTTGATCGCCATCAAATGCGGTTGGGACGACCACCGGTTCCCGGGGTTCCGTCCAAGGCGCATCGATGAGGACGTGATGCGCATCAGAAAGAACGATCTCTCCGGGGTCGACCCGAGAACCCTGATCGGGGAAAATCGGCTCGTCTGGCAGCTGAGAATTTCTGTATATAGGTTTTCTATAGGGGTCTGCACCTTCGGATTCACCGGGCATTTCGTACCCATCGGATGTACGAAAACACTCGACCAGCTCATTCATGCTGTCGACTTCGAATTTATCTTTAAGCGCCCGAATATGCTGGTTAATCCGGGCCTCTGACAGGCCCAGATCACCCGCAATAACCTTGATGGGTACGCGCCTGTCGATCCGTTCCAGCACATCGCGCTGACGATCCGTCAATTCTGGCGTTTCAGCTACGCGCATCTTTGCTTCCCGTACCTCATCGCGAGTACAGATAAGCTATCGCACCAAATGAATCAACGAACAGACGCTGCGTTTAGTCCGAATCGGATATGCAATATTATTTGTCGGATATTCCGAGTGACGACAGGTACCGCTTCACGTTGCGCGCCGCTTGTCGCAATCGCTGTTCATTTTCGACCATCGCGATACGCACGAAGCCTTCGCCTTCTTCACCATATCCGACACCCGGCGCCACCGCGACTTCGGCATGGGTCAGCAATTGTTTCGAAAACTCGAGGCTTCCCATCTCTTTTAGTGCTGGCGGCAAGGGAGCCCATGCGAACATAGACGCCGGCGGAGGCGGTATGTCCCAGCCAGCGCGTCCAAATGCCTCAACCATGACATCGCGGCGTTTCTGGTAGAGCTGACGATTACTCTCGACGATATCCTGCGGTCCGTTCAGCGCCGCACAGGCAGCAGCCTGGATCGGCGTGAATGCGCCATAATCCAGATAGCTCTTCACCCGTGTGAGCGCGCCGATCAGCTCTTTATTGCCAACTGCAAAGCCCATGCGCCAACCCGCCATGGAGTAGGTTTTGGACATGGATGTAAACTCGACCGCCACGTCCTTTGCGCCTTCAACCTGCATAATCGACGGCGTTGGATTGCCGTCATAATACAGTTCCGAATAGGCAAGGTCAGACAAAATCCAGACCTCGTTCTCTTTGGCCCAGGCAACCAGTCGCTCATAAAATGCCAGATCAACCACTTCCGCCGTTGGGTTGGACGGATAGTTGACCACCAGCACGCTGGGCCGCGGCACAGTGAACGCCATCGCATTGTCGAGCGCTTCCCAATAATGTTCGTCCGGCGTGGTTGGTACCGCCCGGATCGTTGCCCCGGCGATGATGAAGCCGAAAGTGTGGATCGGGTATGAAGGGTTTGGGGCGAGGATGACATCGCCGGGCGCGGTAATCGCGTTGGCCAGGCTGCCCAACCCCTCTTTGGAACCCATGGTCACGATCACTTCGCTTTCAGGATCGAGATCAACCCCGAACCGGGTGCCATAATAATTCGCCTGTGCCTTCCTGAGGCCCGGAATGCCTCTGGACTGCGAATATCCATGCGCGTCGGGCTTCTGCGCAACTTCGCACAATTTCTCGATCACATGCG
>JAHDDJ010000257.1 GCA_020629385.1 Erythrobacter sp. | reverse complement strand
TCATCGGTCAGCTGCCCACCAAGCGATTCCACCTCGGGCGGAAGCTTCCCAAGCGGCGACGCCAAGGTGATAATCGCTTCGGTTCGTCCAAGGCGTGCCATCATGGCCGACTTGTCATCGACCATAAGGATTTTGCCTTTGCGGATAATTCCTACCCGGTCGGCCATTTCTTCGGCCTCTTCGATGTAGTGGGTGGTGAGGATGATCGTGACACCACGTTCACGCATCTGGCCAATCAACCGCCACATATCGCGACGCAGCTCGACATCTACGCCAGCGGTTGGCTCGTCGAGAAACAGCAGGTCTGGATCGTGCGCCAGCGCTTTAGCGATCAGCACGCGGCGTTTCATCCCGCCGGACAAAGCGCGAATTTGCTCGCCTCGTTTGTCCCAAAGGCTGAGCGAACGCAGGATTTCCTCGATACGGTCCTTGTCCGGCGCAAGCCCGAAAAGGCCGCGGGAATAGGCAACAGAATGCTCGACCTTCTCGAACATATCGGTCGACAGTTCTTGCGGCACCAGACCAATTCGCGCGCGGGCCGAGCGCCAGTTTTTGGCGAGATCCTCCCCGAATACACGAATTGTCCCGGCGGTCGGTCGGACCAGCCCGCATATCGCGCCAATCAGCGTAGTTTTGCCCGCCCCGTTTGGTCCGAGCAGCGCGAAAATCTCACCTTGCCGGATATCCAGATCAACATCATCCAGCGCAGCTAATCCGCCGGGATAGGTTTTCGACAAGCCGCTCAGTTCAAGAATGGGTTCCTGCATCAGCTTACTGTGACGCCGACTATCGCGAATGCAAGCGCGAACATCGAACCACTCGCTGCATGGGTCCGACCATAGGGTGCTCAAACAAGAAAGGAGCGCATAATGTCTGCAACCAAAGCGGCGAATGATCTGTTTAACACGGACAAGACAGCATTCGTTGATTTCACTACATCTCTGGTCCGTGACGTTTACAAAACCATCGTCGACAGTTCGATCGAACAGCTGGAAGCCTATGCTGATCTGGTTACCGATCTGGCTAAACCCGTCGCGCAATATCAGCGCGAAGTCACCGGGCTTGATACCGATCAGACTGCGTCGGATGACGTCAACCTGCCGCCGCTCAACAGCTATATCGAGGAGGTTCTGCAACTGACAGTCAAGGATGACGGCTCAGCCATCGAAACCGAACCTACTGAAGAACAGGCTTCTACTATTGTGGCGCAACTAGAAGGTAGCACGTCCGGAACGAGCGGCGGAAGCGCAGGAAAAGCACCTGCGGAAGTGATAGTGGCCGGGAGTGCGCCAAATATCGCCGAAGTACGCGAACTCGTTTTCAACAAACTCAGCGCTGACTCGCTGCGTTCGCGTGACATGCTGGTGACCATTCTCGAAATCGGCATGCAGAAAGTCGTCGTAACCGATGGCTATATCGGCACCAAGCTGATGTTCCATGTTGATGCTACCGACCAGAAGTCCCGCGTGGCCACCGAAGCGCAACAAAAGGCCAATTCCTGGAGCGTCAAAGGCAATGCCAGCGCCCGCTGGGGCTGGGGTAAAGCCAGCGTATCCGGTGGATATCAGGCATCGAGTCTGAAGGTCCGTGCTGTGAACGAACGCTCCATGTCAGCGGTCAATCTCAGCGCCGATCTGACCGGTGAAGTCCGGATCAATTTCAAAACCGAGACTTTCCCAAGTCGCGAGCGTCCGGAGTAAATCATGACCGAGCTTTCTGAGTTTCTCGCTCTCCTGCAATTCGAAGTCCAGAAGAGCTTCGATTTCTCGGAACAGTTGATGCACGATCTTGCCGAAAGCGACGATCCGGTGCTGCAGCTGGCTTACGACTCGGTCGAGTTGGAGCTTCCCTTGGTGTTCGATCTGGGCACCAAGGAAGCTCCGGCTTCCCCCGGTAATGCAGAAGCGCTTCCAACCAAGCCCGGTGTTGTCATCAGCGACCTGACGGCAAGTTTCGCAGGGGTTCAATCTATTCGGGCAGACAAAGTCACTGCACGTGCAGCGCTGGCAGCGGCCAGTGCGGCAGAACCGGCCAAAGCTACACCAGCGAAGAGGCGTTCTGGTGGCGCCGCGAAGAAGAGAGGTGGCGATGCGGCAAAAGGCAAAGCGACCGTTCAGACATTATCGGTCGCCACACTGGAAAAGGCAGGACTGGAATCAGATGCGATTGACAGGGAGCAAATCGGAAGGATCAAAGTGACATTGAAGCCCGTCGCGAAATAGTCATTCCGGAAGCAGCAACGACGAATCGCCGTAGCTGTAAAAGCGGTACTGGTTGGCAATTGCATGTGCATAGACTGCCTGCATCCGGTCCAATCCCATCAGCGCGCTGACCAGCATGAACAGAGTGGATTTGGGCAGATGAAAATTGGTCATCAGCCCATCAATTGCGCGGAAGCGGTAGCCGGGGGTTATGAAGATAGACGTGTCACCTTCGAAAGGCTGGATTACGTTGTTTTCATCTGCAGCGCTTTCGAGCAATCGCAAGCTGGTAGTGCCGACGGAAATGACCCGGTTACCATTGGCCCGGGCCGTATTGAGGCGGGTTGCAGTAGCCCGATCGATCCGGCCCCATTCGGCGTGCATTTGGTGATCGTTCGTGTCATCTGCTTTGACCGGCAAGAATGTTCCCGCACCGACATGCAGCGTCAGCGTTTCACGAACAATACCGCGTGCATCCAAGGCATCCAGCAACTCCTGGGTAAAGTGCAGTGACGCAGTCGGCGCGGCGACAGCGCCGTCTTTCTCGGCAAAAATCGTCTGGTAATCCTGCTTATCGCGCTCGTCCGTCGGACGTTTGCTAGCAATGTAAGGTGGCAGAGGCATCCGCCCCGCCCGCTCCAGCAGCACTTCCACGGGTTCCTCGCCTTCAAACATCAGGGTCAGACTACCATCGGCGTGCCGTTTTTCCGCAATGGCCGAGACACCATTGGCGAATTCGATCCGGTCGCCTTCCTTTACGCGCTTGGCATTGCGAATGAACGCCTGCCAGCGGCGCAAATCGATCCGCTTGTGCAGCGTAGCGCCGATTTTAGCTTCGCCTCGCCTACCTTCCAACTGGGCTGGAATGACGCGGGTGTCATTGAACACCAAAACATCGCCCGGATTGAGAATGTCCGGCAGTTCACGGACTGTGGCATCGGCAAATGGTGCACCACCATCTGCCACCAGCATCTTGGCCGCATGGCGCGGCGATACGGGGCGCAGAGCGATCAGCTCTTGCGGCAGTTCAAAATCGAAAAGGTCGACACGCATGGCGCGCCCTTATGCGGAATGCCCGCGAAAGAAAAGCTTACTGGCCTTGAG
>JAHDDJ010000256.1 GCA_020629385.1 Erythrobacter sp. | reverse complement strand
GCGCGTTGTTCGGCTTCGTCGCCGGTGGCGATGGCTTCGGATACGCAGCAGGCGGTGTGGTCTTTGAGGACCTGGCTCTCGACCTTGGCCAGCGCTGACTTGATCGCCTGGATCTGGTGCAGGATATCCATGCAGTAACGGTCATCCTCCACCATTTGCGCCACGCCGCGCACTTGCCCGGCGATGCGGTTCAGGCGGTTTACTTTTGCGTCCGTATTTTTGGCCATTGTGCCAATCCCGATTGAAATACCCCTGGGGGGTATATATAGAGGAGCGGCACATCGATCAAGAAGGACGCCGTTTCGCCATGACCCGGATATCCCGCAGGGGCCTGATTACCAGCACCGCCGCGCTTGCCGCAGCCAGTTCCTTGCCAATGCCTGCCTGGGCGCGTGGCAAGTCAATGGCCCATGCGAAACAGGGCTTTGGCGAGGTGTCGGGCGAGGATATCAAGCTGTCGATTGGCGATGCGCATTTCGCCACCGGAGGCCGATCCGGCCATGCCTTTGCGGTCAATGGCACCGTGCCCGGGCCGCTAATCCGGCTGCGCGAGGGGCAGGATGTCCGGCTGCATGTTACCAACACTCTGGACGAGGATAGCTCGATCCACTGGCATGGCTTGCTCTTGCCGTTCCAGTTTGACGGGGTACCGGGCGTAAGCTTCCCCGGGATCAAGCCGGGCCAGACCTTTACCTATGAATTTCCGGTCCGCCAGAACGGCACCTATTGGTGGCATTCGCATTCCGGCTTGCAGGAACAGGCAGGCCATTACGGGCCGATCATCATCGAAAGCGCAGAACCCGATCCGCGTTACGACCGCGACTATGTGGTTTTGTTGAGCGAGTTCACGCCGATCCACCCTCATGAAATTATGCGCAAACTGAAAGTGGGCGAGCATTATTTCAACAACACCATGCAAACCGCGACCGAAGGCGAGATGTCCGGCGAGATGCGGCGCATGTGGGGCCAGATGCGGATGAATCCGCGCGATATTTCGGACGTGACCGGCTCTACCTACACCTTCCTGATCAACGGGCATGGTCCGGCGGACAATCTGCAACTGGAATTCAAACCGGGTGAAAAGGTTCGGCTGCGCGTCATCAACGGTTCGGCCATGACATTCTTCAACGTGCGTATTCCGGGCGTGCCGATGACAGTCATTCAAGCCGACGGGCAATATGTCGACGAGGTCGAGGTGGACGAGTTCCAGATCGGCGTTGCGGAAACCTATGATGTGATCGTCGCACCGAAGGATGGCAGCCATGCGATCGTGGCAGAGGCGATGGACCGCAGCGGCATGGGCGTCGCCAGCCTGACATCGCATAAGGGCCATATCGCAACGCCCCCGCCGCTTCGCGAAACGCCGACTTTGACCATGACCGATATGGGCATGATGGATCATTCCGCCCATGCGGGCCACGATATGGCCAATATGGAAGGCGGTATGAACGGTGGGATGGATCACAATATGCGCGACACGTCCAAACTGCCCGATGATGTGAAGGTCGGCCCGGGTCTGGATATGGTCGCGCCAATGCCGATGGACCGGATGGACTTTCCCGGGCTCGGCCTCGATAAAGTCGATCACCGCGTGCTGCGCTATACCGATCTGAAAGCTAGAGCCATGAACCCGCACCGCGAGGTCGAGCGGGAAATGGAAATCCACCTCACCGGGAATATGGAACGGTATATGTGGAGCTTCGACGGCAAGAAATTCACCGCCGTTACCGACGATCCGATCCGTTTTGGTTTTGACGAGCGTGTCCGGGTCAAGCTGGTCAACCAGACCATGATGGCACACCCGATCCACCTGCACGGCCACTTCTTCGAAATGGTCAATGGCGCGGATCATATGCACCAGCCATTGAAGCATACGATGGTGGTCCAGCCCGGCGGAACCGCGACGTTTGATCTGACCGCGAACGAACCGGGTGACTGGGCGTTTCACTGCCATCTGCTGTATCACATGCATGCCGGCATGATGCAGGTCGTGACCGTCCGTCCTTTCCCGGAAAACGCCTGATGCGCGGCCTATACTGGATCGCCGCAGGTCTGTTGGCTGCGACTGCGCTAACGCCGCTGTCTGCCCAGGATCATGGGTCGCATGGCGGCCATAGTGACCATGCGGGACATGCGGACCATAAGACTGAGCCTGAAATGGACCATTGTGCCATGGGCCATTTGCCGCCGGAGCAATGCCCGCCGAAGAAGGCCGATCCGGAAGCCAATCCAAAACCGGCAGCGATGGATCACGCTGATCATGCGCCAAAGACTGATCAGCCGGTCGATCATTCCCAAATGGACCATTCGAAAATGGACCATTCGCAGCATGGCGCGCCCAAACCGAAGGCGCCCGATCACAGCGAGATGGACCATTCGGCAATGGGGCATGGCGACCATGCAATGACTGCCGACAAATCAGCGAAGGGCGCTGCTCCTGAAAATGCTGTGCCCGACCGCGCTTTTTCCGGCCCACGCCACGCTGCGGATGCGATCTGGGGTGCGGAGGCTATGGAGCCGAGCCGCAAGCAGCTCGCGCGCGAAAATGGCGATATGAAAACCGGCATGGTGATGATCGAACGCCTCGAAGCACGTTTGCCCGTTAATGGCGGCGAGACGGGTTTCGTGTGGGATGCGCAGGCCTGGTATGGCGGTGACGAACACCGCGTTGTTTTCAAGACCGAGGGCGAAGGCGAATTTGGCTCCGGTATCGAGCTTGAGGATGCTGAAATTCAGGCTCTTTACAGCCGCGCCATTGGCCCGTTTTTCGATCTGCAAGCCGGCGTGCGTTTCGACCCTGAACCCGATACCCGCACGCATCTGGTGGTCGGCGTACAGGGTCTTGCACCCTACATGTTCCACGTCGATGGCGCGCTGTTCCTGTCCGATCGCGGCGATCTGACCGCACGGATAGAGGCGGAATATGACCAGAAAATCACCCAGCAACTGATCCTTCAGCCGCGTATCGAGGCGGAATTTGCCGCGCAGGATATTCCTGAACGCGGCGTGGGCGCAGGGCTGACCAAAATCGAACCGGGTGTGCGCCTGCGCTATGAAGTGACCCGCGAATTCGCGCCCTATATCGGGTTCGAATATGAGGCAAAAACCTTCGAAACCGCCGACATCGCCCGCGACGCAGGTGAAGATCCGGACGGTTTCAAGTTTATTCTGGGTCTGAGGGCCTGGTTCTAGACCTCAGTCCTCTGTTGCAAGCAAATAAGTCTGCCGGGCGGCGTCGATTGCTTCGACTTTGTCGCCATTCTCATAGTGCCAGAACGTCCAGCCATTGCAGCTCGGAGCGCCTTG
>JAHDDJ010000255.1 GCA_020629385.1 Erythrobacter sp. | reverse complement strand
CGCAATTCCGCCTCTTTCGCCTGCCGCCGGAACGCACTTTCGCGCCGTTCGGCTACTTTCACCTGCGATACGGCAAGCAATGCAAAGTAAAAGGAAGACCACGCGACCAGCAGGAAATACCGGCCCAGCGCGATATCGACGATCATCTTCCATTTATCCCAGCCATCGGGGATCGCCGGTGCAATCAAAACCTCCCGTGGAGCCTGTGCACCCTCTCCGTTCGCTTCGGCTTCTGCATCTGCTGGCACTTCGATGAAAATATTGCCCGCTTGGTCGGTGCGTATATCGACCCCGCGTTCCTTGGCCATTTTCTCGGCGACCATTCCCTGAACCGGGGCAAAGACCATCTGGTTCACCTGTGCCACCATGACAGCGGCAGGAAGGGCAAGGATCAGTGCGGCGACAACTTTGGTCCACAGCGGGCGTGTGTCGAACAGCCGGAGGACAGACCACAGGATCAACGTGATCCCGACGCCGGCAATAGCGACCGCACCGCGCCGCCAAAGCAGCTCGAACTGCAACTCGAGACCGACAATTGATCCGCGGATCGTCGTTAGTACGAAGTAGCACGCCCACAGTACCGCAATCGAGACGAAGACGGTTCGGAAGGGCACGCGCGCAGGAGCGCTGGAGGCAAGAGTGTTCACCATGGTCAGGCTGTGCTTCTAGCGCGGCAAGGTGCATCCAGACCAGCGCGGTCGTCGACAGGCCTATGTCTTTCGTCGAGCAATCAAGTCAGCAGCTTTTCCTTCGCGATCCGCTCTTTCCACCGTGCAGGGGCGAGCGTGTGGACATTGTTGCCCTGACTATCGACGGCGACAGTTACCGGCATATTCTCGACGGTAAACTCATAGATGGCTTCCATTCCGAGATCTTCAAAGCCGACAACTTTGGATTCCTTGATCGCCCGGCTGACCAGATAGGCAGCGCCGCCGGTCGCCATAAGATAGGCAACCTTGAACCGGCTGATTACCTCTACCGCATCGGCGCCGCGTTCCGCCTTGCCGATCATCGCCAGCAAGCCCTGATCGAGCATCATTTCGGTGAACTTGTCCATCCGCGTGGCGGTTGTAGGGCCAGCAGGTCCGACAACTTCTCCCATCACCGGATCGACCGGGCCGACATAATAAATGGCGCGGCCTTTGAAATCGACCGGCAGCTCTTCCCCGCGGGCGAGCATGTCCTGGATACGCTTATGCGCGGCATCGCGGCCGGTCAGCATCTTGCCCGATAACAGCAGGCGATCGCCATGCTCCCAGCCGGCCACTTCCTCCGGCGTCAGCGTATCGAGATTGACCCGCTTCGCCGAACTGTCGGGCTGCCAGTTTACATCGGGCCATTCATCCAGCTTTGGCGGTTCCAGATAGGCAGGGCCCGACCCATCTAGCGTGAAATGCGCGTGGCGGGTGGCGGCGCAATTGGGAATCATGGCGACCGGCTTGCCCGCTGCATGACAGGGTGCGTCGTAGATTTTGACGTCGAGGATCGTGGAAAGCCCGCCAAGGCCCTGCGCTCCGACACCCTGTGCATTCACCGCATCGAAGATATCAATCCGCAATTGTTCGATATCGCTTTGCGCGCCGCGCTGTTTGAGCTGCGCCATGTCGATCGGGTCCATCAGGCTTTGCTTGGCAAGCTTCATGCAATGCTCTGCCGTGCCGCCAATACCGATGCCCAGCATCCCGGGCGGGCACCAGCCAGCGCCCATGCTGGGGATCTGGTCGAGCACCCAGTCGACGATATTATCGCTCGGGTTCATCATCTTGAATTTGGATTTGTTTTCGCTGCCGCCACCCTTGGCAGCTACATCGATAGACACAGTATTGCCCGGCACCATTTCGACACTGAGCACTGACGGGGTGTTATCGCGGGTGTTGCGCCGGGTAAAAGCGGGATCGGCCAAGATCGAGGCACGCAACTTGTTTTCCGGGTGGTTGTAAGCCCGGCGGACGCCTTCATCGACGACTTCCTGCAAACTCATCTTCGATTCAAGGCGGCAATCCTGCCCCCATTTCACGAAGACATTGACGATGCCGGTATCCTGACAGATTGGACGGTGACCTTCTGCACACATCCGGCTGTTGGTCAGGATCTGGGCAATCGCGTCTTTCGCCGCCGGGCCCTGCTCGGCCTTATAGGCTTCGCCCAGCGCGCGAATGTAGTCCATGGGGTGGTAGTAAGAGATATATTGCAGAGCATCGGCGACGCTCTCGATCAGGTCTTCTTCACGGATTGCAACAATGTCGCTCATCGATTCCATACTCCTGCCGGTCGATTGCCACTCCCATAGGCGCAGCCACCCTCTAGCGTCAAAGCGCTTGGCCAGTTCCGATTGTGAGCGTAAGGCGCGCTAGCGCAAAAGCGATCAGGATTGACCCACTGTATTGCTCGTGTAATACAGCCCAAGCAAAGTTGAAGAAGAATCATGACTGTAACCACTGCCCATCCAGAAACAGACCAGTTTGCCACAGCCCGCCGTGCCATGATCGACAGCCAGCTGCGCACCAGCGGCGTTAATGACGAGTTCGTGCTGGCGCGGATGCTGAGTGTACCGCGTGAAGAGCATGTTCCGGCAAATGCCCGCGGCACAGCCTATATCGATCGCGCCATTACGCTCGAAAATGGCCGCCGGATCGCTGCCCCGCTATTTTATGGCATGGTTCTGGCCGAAGCAGCTCCAAAGGTCGATGATACCGTTCTGGTCGTCGATGCGGGCAGCGGATATTTGTCGGCACTGGTCGAGCCGTTGGTGGCATCGGTCGACGTGATCACTCCCGAGGAGGCTGTCGCCAAGAGCCGTAAACGCACGACTTATTCGCTGGTCCTGATCGACGGTGCGGTCGAAAACGTGCCTGACACCATCGCCAAACGGCTTGCCGATGGTGGCCGGATCGTAACCGGCCTCGCCGCGAAGGGTGTGACACGTCTCGCAACCGGCCGGAAAACCGCCACAGATGTCGCGATGCTGCCTTTGGCAGAAATCGGCATTCCGCGTCTGCCGGAATTCGATACCCCCACAAGCTGGAGCTTCTAGAGAATGCAAAAACGGGTTGGACTTACAGCGCTGCTGGGCAGCGCCGCACTGATCGCCAGCCCGGCGCAGGCCGATACGCTGCGCGAAGCACTGGTTAGCGCATACAAGACCAATCCCACTCTGCAGACCGTAAGGGCCAACCAGCGTGCAGCGGACGAAAACGTTCCGATTGCGAAATCACAGGGCTTGCCCGATCTGCGCAGCACCGCGACGCATGTCGAGTTTCTCAAGCCGTCAGGCAACAGCTTCACCGCACCGGAGAGAAATCTGGGCGTCTC
>JAHDDJ010000254.1 GCA_020629385.1 Erythrobacter sp. | reverse complement strand
TGCGCTTTCAGACCGGTCAGCTCTTCGCGAGCGTGATCGAGTTGCACCGCAAGACCATCCGCCCGCGCTGCACGGTCGCTCATCGTGGCAAGTTCGGGCGCCATCCGGCTGACCTTCTCGCTCGCCTCTTTCGCCTCGGCATCACGCTCGGCAAAACGGGCTTTCCATTCCGCCACGGGACGCGAGCCGACATACCAGCCGACCCCGCCACCAAAGGCGAGGCCGAGTATCAGAATGATGATCGAAAGAAGCGTACTGTCCATCCGCCGACATTAAGCGGAACGGAGCAAGAACGCTAGAACTATTGCAAGGTTTCCCCCGCTCAAGCCGCCTTGCGAAGTTTCTTCAGTTTTTTCAGCGCCATCTGCTTTTTCAACCGGCTCAGATGGTCGATAAACAGAATGCCTTCGAGGTGGTCCATCTCGTGCTGGATGCAGGTTGCCATCAGCCCGTCGAGATCTTCCTCGTGCGTTTTGCCTTCAAGGTCCTGATAGCGCACACGGCACGTCGCGGGTCGATCGACATCGGCGTAGATTTCAGGGACTGACAGGCAGCCTTCCTGATATGTCGCCAGCTCGTTCGCCGGATCAAGGATTTCCGGATTGATGAAGATGCGCGGGTCTTTCTTGACCGGATAATGCTTGTGCGCACCTTCCCCGTCGCCATGGTCGTGGCCGCATTCTTCCGGTTCTGCGTCCATATCCGGTTCCTGCAGATCGATCACCAGAACACGCTTGGGCACGCCAACCTGGATCGCGGCAAGGCCAATGCCGGGCGCGTCATACATCGTCTCGAACATGTCTTCGACGAGCGTTTTCAACTCCTCGTCAAATTCGGTGACGGGGGTCGAGACGGTTTTCAGCCGGGGGTCCGGCACTTCAAGAATTTCGCGTATAGCCATGCGCGCTATTTAGGGGCGACTTCGGCTCCCCGCAAGATCAGTCTACCGGCCTGCGTGCCCGCAGTGCTTGCGCCAGCGTGCCTTCGTCCAGATAGTCGAGCTCTCCGCCCACAGGCAGACCATGCGCCAGCTGGGTGATACGTACCGGATAGTTTTCCAGCCGTTCGGCGATGTAATGCGCGGTGGTCTGTCCCTCCAGCGTCGCGTTCATGGCCAGAACCACCTCGTCAATCCCGCCCTCGGCCACGCGGTCAAGCAGCGCGCCGATGGTCAGATCCTCCGGCCGCACGCCATCCATCGCGGAGAGTTTCCCGCCCAGTACATGATAGCGCCCAGTAAACAGTTTCGCCCGGTCCAGCGCCCACAGGTCCGACACATCTTCTACCACGCAAATTGACCGCTGGTCGCGGCGCGGATCGGCGCAGATACCGCAAGGCTGGCGGGTGTCGACATTGCTGCAAATTTCGCATTCGACCAGCCGGTCACGCACAGCCGTCAGCGCATCGAGCAACGGACCAAGCGCAGTGTCGCGCCTTTTGACGAGCCACAGCACAGCCCGCCGCGCCGAACGCGGACCGAGGCCCGGCAAGCGCGCCAATGCAGAACTGAGTGCTTCGATCTCTTGCGATGCCATATGAATTCCATACCCGTTCATGCTGAGCTTGTCGAAGCATCGCTCTTCACTTATTCTGCAGCATAAGTAAGTGCAGCCCTTCGACAAGCTCAGGGCGAACGGTTCAGAATCTTATGCGCATCATTTTTATGGGAACGCCCGACTTCGCCGTGCCGACGCTGGTCGCATTGCACGACGCTGCGCATGAGATTGTCGCGGTCTACACGCAACCCCCGAGGCCTGCCGGTCGTGGCAAAAAGCTGCAACCCTCTCCGGTGCAAGTGAAGGCCGAAGAGCTGGGGCTGGAAGTCCGCCATCCGACTTCGCTCAAAACTGCCGAGGCGCAGGCAGAATTTGCCGGGTTTGCCCCTGATATCGCGATTGTTGCCGCTTATGGCATGATCCTGCCGCAAGCGGTGCTCGATATTCCGGAGCATGGCTGTCTCAATGTTCACGCCTCGGTCCTGCCGCGCTGGCGCGGGGCTGCGCCGATCCACCGCGCGATCATGGCTGGCGATCCGGTCACCGGCGTAACCATCATGCAAATGGAAGCAGGGCTCGACACCGGACCGATGCTCGCCACGGTGCGCACGCCCATTGAAGACAAGACGACCGGCGAACTGACCGAGGAACTGGCCGAGTTGGGGGCACAGCTGATGGTAGGCACAGTGCGCAACCTCTCCTTCCATCAGCCTGTCGAGCAGGATGATGCCGAAGCAACCCATGCAGCCAAGATTGACAAGGCCGAGGCCCGCATCGACTGGAATGAAGATGCCGCGGTAATCGAACGCAAAATCCGCGCCCTGGCCCCCTTCCCCGGCGCTTGGTTCGAACTGGATGGCGAACGGGTGAAAGTGCTCAAGGCGGAATTGGCCGAAGGCTCGGGCAAGGCTGGATCAACGTTGGACGACAATTTCACTATCGCGTGCGGCAACGGAGCCTTGCGGCCGTTACGCATACAGCGGGCCGGCAAACCCAAGATGGATGTGGCGGAATTTCTGCGCGGTATTCCCGTGCCAGCAGGAACCGAACTGGCGTGACCCGCTACGCACTCACACTGGAATTTGACGGAACGCCCTTCATGGGCCTGCAACGCCAAACGCATGGCCCCAGCGTCCAGCAGGCCGTGGAGGAGGCTGTGTTTGCCTTTTGCGGTGACGAGGTGCGGATGCAATCGGCAGGCCGTACCGATGCAGGCGTGCATGCCTATGCCATGCGCTGCCACATCGATTTGTCGAAAGAATGGACCCCGTTCAAAGTCACCGAAGCGGTCAACGCGCATCTGCGCCCGCACCCCGTGGCCATCACCCATTGTGAGATTGTGCCGGATGATTGGCATGCCCGCTTCAGCTGTGTGCGGCGCAGCTACATTTACCGCATCTGCAATCGCCGGGCGCCGCTCACGGTCGAACGAAACCGCGCCTGGCAAGTGCCGCAGCATCTCAATGAAGACTTGATGCATGATGCAGCCCAAGTGCTGGTCGGCGAGCATGATTTCACCACCTTCCGTTCCGTCAATTGCCAGTCGCAAAGCCCGGTCAAGACGCTCGACCGGCTGGAAGTGTACCGCGAGAACGAGTGGGTTTTCGTGGAAGCCGAAGCCCGCAGTTTCCTGCACCATCAGGTGCGCAGCATGGTCGGCTGCCTCGCCTATGTCGGCATGGAACGGTGGGACAAGGCGCGCGTTAAACAAGCACTCGAAGCGAGGGACCGGCAGGCGCTAGGCCTAAACGCCCCGCCCTACGGCCTTTACTTCGTCGAAGCTCAGTACGAAAATGAAACCTAGCCAAAGCGTCGCGACGGC
>JAHDDJ010000253.1 GCA_020629385.1 Erythrobacter sp. | reverse complement strand
ATCCAGGTTTGTGTGTCGATCCAGCCGAGGCGTAGCAGGCGGTCCAAGGCTACCGCTCCTGCGCCGGTTTCGTAGGGCGGGTCAGCAAGTATCAGCTGCACAGGGGCTTTTGCGGGCCCCAACGTCATGACCGAGCTTGCATTGATGGAGGTCCGGTCACGAGCATCCAGTGTTTTGATATTCGCCCGAATGCTATCTAGCGCCGCTTTGTCTTGCTCGACGAATGTCGCGAAAGCGGCTCCGCGGGAAAGTGCTTCGAGCCCAAGCGCACCCGAACCGGCGAACAGATCCAGCACGTGCAGATCGTCAAATGATCCCAATCGGCTTGCCAGCATCGAGAACAAAGTTTCGCGGGTGCGGTCGGCGGTGGGGCGGGTGGCGTCGCCTTTCGGCGCGACCACTTTCCTTCCGCGCCATTCGCCGGCAATAATTCTCATCGCTTGGTATCTCGCGCCAATTGCTTGCGGTAGCGTTCGACCTCGACCTGTTTGACTTCGGAAACCGTGCCGCGTTGCAGATCGCCGAGTGTGAAGGGGCCATAGGCTGTGCGCATGAGGCGATTTACCTGCAAGCCGAGATATTCGAGGACATTGCGAACCTCGCGGTTCTTGCCTTCGGTGATGGTCATTTCGATCCATTGGTTGCGGCCGGTCCGCCGTTCCATATTGGCATCGATCTGACCGTAGCGGACTCCGTCAATGGTGACGCCGTGCATCAGATCTTCCAGCTGTGCCTGCGTGACATCGCCGAAAGCACGGGCGCGGTACGTGCGCGGGATACCGCTGCTGGGCAGTTCCATCGCCCGTTTCAACTCGCCATCGTTGGTCAGCAGCAGCAGCCCTTCTGTGTTGATGTCGAGACGGCCCACCGGCATGACACGCGATGCATCTTTGGGCAGAGCGTTTCGCAAAGCGGTGTAGATCGTCGGACGGCCCGAGAAATCGCGTTCGGCAGTCAGCAAACCCGAAGGCTTATGAAAACAGAACAGCCGCGTAGGTTCTGCTCTTCCAACCGGCTTGCCGTCGACGGTAACCCCTTTGAGATCGGGGATGATGGTGGCGGCAGTGTCTAGCACCTTGCCATCTATTGCCACGCGTCCGTCGCCGATCATCCGTTCTACCTCGCGGCGGCTGGCTACACCCGCCCGGGCAAGCAGTTTGGCGATTCGGTGGCCCTCGGGGCGTTGATCCTCGCGACGGGGGCCGTCTGATGGGGGTGTGCTGGTCATGGCGCGCGGTTAGGCGCTCACTCGGCTGCCTGCAAGGCTTGCTGTACAGTTTCGTGAAAGCGCCTGATACCCGTTTCCAGCTCGCCCAGTGTCAACTGCTCCACCACGCCGGTTTCAAGCCCTTGCTGGCCGAGTTCGGCGGCGCGGAAATCCTCGCTGGCAAACACACCGCCATCCAGCAGTGCCCAGCTGCGTTCCCAATGGTCGCGTGCCTTGTCTGTTGCTGGCTCTTCGGGAATGAGCATGAAGTCTTCGACCAGCGTATGGTTATGCGCCTGCGGCATCAGCACCATGACGTTCACATAGTCGGGGCTGGGTATCACGATGGTCGCGGGCAGCAGCTGATAGGCGAACGTAATGACGCGGCGCATTGCGTCCATGTCCTCCAGATCGACCCCGTCCAGATCCTCCAGCCTGCCCACCGCCGAGCGGGCGTGCGGACCGATCATATCGCCCGATGTAATCCCGTCCTTGAAGAACGGGCCGATGGTTTTCGCGTGCAGCCGGGTCACGTGATAGCTTTCCAGAAACGCATCCATGATGAGTTTCCAGTTTCCGGCAACGGAATGCGTCTTTCGGCGGAACAGGTGTAGCTGATCCATCCCGAAGGCGCTGAAATCGTCACCCAGCTGCCTTGCAAAAGTGAAATCAGCGGTTTTGCCGGGCGCAAACCAGATCAATCCGCCTTCTTCGCAACTCGGCAGCTCAACCAGTCCGTGATCGCTTTTGTCGAAGCCGGGGAAGGTTTCCGGGCGCGGAAGAGCGAGCAGCTTGCCGTCCAGCTTATATGTCCACGCGTGATAGGGGCAGACTAGCCGCTTTGCGCATTGCACATCGGAGCCCTCGACCAGTCGGGTGCCGCGATGACGGCAGACATTCAGGAAGACATGCGCTTGCCCCTCGGCATCGCGGGTAATCAGCAATGGTCTGCCGGTTTGATCATGCGCAACAGCCATACCGGGTTCGGGCAGCAGGGCAGACGGCGCAATCACTTGCGGCAGCGTATCAAAAAGCGCGGCTTTCTCGCGCAGCCAGTGGTCGGGATCGGTATAGACCGATGCGGGGACATGGGTGATGCCCACACCATCGCGTTTTTCCTCTCCGGCAATCGCATGCGCGAGCGCTAGCTGCCCGTCAGTTGGGCGCAAATTCTTGGGGATGGTTCCGGTCTGGTTCATCGCACTCTTTCCTAATTGAGCGATAACGCTACTGTTGCACGAAATTGCTTTGAGACAAAGAGGACGGGGAATTTATGGCTGAAGCGGCCGCTCAGGAAAAGCCGGGGCAGGACAAGCCTGGCTGGCGCAAGGTTCTGACGTCTCTCGGGCAAAAGAAGACAGCGTATATGCTGCTTTTCGGCTTTGCTGCAGGTCTGCCCTATGCGCTGGTGCTCGGTACGCTGTACGCTTGGTTGTCCGATAGCGGTGAGATTGATCTTGAGACGATGGGCGTGTTCTCGCTGATTGGGCTCGCCTATGCCTTCAAATTCCTGTGGTCGCCAGCGCTGGACCGGGTCGATATTCCGGTTTTGCGCAAGCTGGGTAAACGCAAACAGTGGATCGTTACCGCGCAGTTGCTGATCGGTGCCGCGCTGGTCTCGCTTAGCCTTATTGCGCCGAGCAACGAGACAATCGGAGTGTTCAGCCTGCTGGCGGGACTGGCGGCATTTGCCAGCGCGACGCAGGATGTGGTGATTGATGCGTGGCGCGTTGATGTCGCAGACGAGGTCGCGACGATCGATATTCTGTCTACCGTGTATCAAATGGGGTACCGCATCGCCGCACTGGTGGGAGGCGCCTTGGCGCTGTTCATGGCCGAGCGTACCGATTGGCCGACAGTCTACGTCACCATGGGCGGCTTGATGCTGGTGGTCGGTTTCCTCGGCCTCTGGGCACCGGATGCCGATTCCGCTGCCGAGAAGGCTTTGGAAGGACAGGACAAGGACGATCCCTACGGTCTGCGCAAAGCCGGCCAGCTCAACCCGCGCCTGCGCATGTGGGCCTTGGCTGCTGTCGGAGTTCTGTGGGGATGGGCACTGATTACGGTTGGCGTGTTCATGGTCAGATCGCTGTCGAGCAATCCTGACACACGTCCGGA
>JAHDDJ010000015.1 GCA_020629385.1 Erythrobacter sp. | reverse complement strand
TGGGGGCCACACTGGGGGCCACATTGCAACGGCAGATGAAAGTGGCCCCCAAATGGCTTTAACCGATACAGCGATCCGCAACGCCAAGCCCAGCGCAAAACCAAAGAAGATGTTTGATGAGCGAGGCCTGTTTTTGCTTGTCCAGCCATCAGGCGGCAAACTTTGGCGTTTGAAATACCGCTATCTCGGTAAAGAGAAAAAACTGTCACTGGGGCGTTATCCTGATGTTTCCCTCAAAGTAGCAAGGGAGCGGCGCGATGAAGCGCGAACGCTTTTGGCAAATGGCGCTGATCCGAACGCGGTGAAAACTGAAATTGCGAATGAGAAGAAAGAGGCTGCAGCCAATACGTTTTCATCTATTGCCGCTGAATATGTCACCAAGAGTGAGAAGGAGGGGCGAGCGGCTGTCACAATCAAAAAGACGCGTTGGTTGCTTTCGCTCTTGGAAACCGATCTTGGCGCAAGGGCAATAGACGATATTACTCCAGCCGAATTGCTAACGACGCTTCAGAAGGTGGAGAGCAAAGGACATTTGGAAACCGCGAGGCGGATGCGCTCATTATCTGGCCGCATCTTTCGTTATGCCGTTGCAACGTCGCGAGGGCACTCTGACCCATCGGCATTGCTGCGAGGTGCATTGGTTGCGCCCAAAGTCACGCATCACAGCGCAATTTTGGAACCAAAAAAGGTTGGCGGACTAATGCGGGCAATCGAAGGCTTTTCTGGTCAGCCGCTAACGCATTTGGCCCTGAAGCTAACGCCTCATGTCTTTGTTCGTCCCGGCGAATTGCGCCGCGCCGATTGGAGTGAGTTTGATCTGGAAAAAGCAATCTGGACCATTCCAGCCGAGAAGATGAAAATCCGCGACCCTCATATTGTGCCTTTGTCCAAGCAATCGCTGGCTTTGCTGGATGCGGCCAAGGCTATCAGCGCTGGGCAACGCTATGTGTTCTCATCGCTCTATCCCGGCAAACGTCCAATGTCGGGAAACACCATCAATGCAGCGCTTCGGCGGCTGGGCTACTCCGGCGAGGAAATGACCGCGCACGGATTTCGCGCAATGGCGAGCACGCTTCTAAATGAAAGCGGCAAGTGGAGCGTTGATGCAATTGAACGGGCGCTGGCTCACAAAGATAGCAACGCTATCCGAGGCACCTATCATCGTGGAGCGCATTGGGCCGAGCGGGTCGATATGGCGCAATGGTGGAGTGATCATTTGGACGTTTTGCGACAAGGTGGTGATGTTGTCGACATCGGTTCTTATCGGGCTAGATAGCATTCAGTCCAAATGTCAGATTTTGGAAATACCAACGCCTTCATCGAATGTCGTGTGCTGGGGTGGAAAGCGGACATTTGTATAGAGCGCCTGTATAGATCCTCGAAATGGAGAGATAGATGAGAGCGGAACCGGATCACTGGAAGAACGAGCCATTTGGCGAAACGGTGTCAATTCCTTTCCAGAGGTCCTTCGATAACGCTGAGTTTAATAAGCTTTCCGAGGGTCTCATTCCAGAGTCGATGGAAGACAAATGGTTCATCTACTTAGATGGAGACCAACTCTGCTTTTTCCGGAGCTGGACTGGTCAACCAGTTTACCGAGTCACGCTTGAGAAGATGGAAGGCGGCTATCTCGTCGCCGAGGCAGAGATCGATGGAGTCGTCAATGAAGCCGAGGACGCCAAGTATGAAGCAAGACTGCTCGGTTTTCTCATCAGCAATCTCCTCCTTGGCCAAGATGAACCATTTCCTCGGGCCTCTGGCCTTGAAGAACCAACGCCGGGCGTTTTTCAGCACCACGTTGCAGGCACTGGATATGCAGAACTAACGACCCCAACTCGGCCGTGGTGGCTCTTCTGGAAGTAGAGTCCGCAACTGGGTCGTTGGCAGAACAGCCAAAGCCTAGCCTGCTGCCATTTTGCTACCAGAACGCGAAATATGGTCGCAGGGCGGCTGTTTATGGGGTGAACGCGGCCCTACGGTAGTGCAACTGATTCGCACCGACAAAGAGTGAGAGCGGAGGTTTAGAGACGGTTACGACTGCTAGCTTCACAATTCCGCTCCTTATCGATCCCGGTCTCAACCATGTCTTCCTTCAACAAGTTCGTCCAAGAAGAAGAAGGAATTTTCCATTGCATGAGATTTCCCAGCGACTGCTAGAGCGTTATTTGAGATTGAATAGGCACCCCAATCAAGCAGATCGAAGTAGGTTTGAACTGGGCCCGGCCCAATGTCCGTGACTTTGAACAAAGACACGTTCCCTTCCGTGGGCATCCGATCATCGCCTTTATATTCAGTGTTGTCGATTTTCCATACGAAGCCGACGTCCGGGTGCGTTGCGCACTCACCACAATAAATCGCGATATCTAGCGCAAAGCACAATAAACGATGATCGCGCCCCGTGGTTTCGCGCTTTCGCCAATCATAAGCACAAATTGTCCCGATGCCTCTAACCTTTGAAATCGTGCTCGTGCTGAACTCATGCAAGGCAAGTGAGACGCCTGGCACGTCCTTCACAGCGTGTGGTTCTGGCAGTTGTACGCCAAATTCTGCGAGCTTTGCTATGATCAGCTCACAGCGATGTTCCTTTATCGTTTTGAAGAATGCGAAGTTCTCTGTCCTTTGCTCGGTATTCAAGTCGACACCTTCTCCGGCATGAGGCATTCTGAACGTGGGATAGTCTGACAACGATTTATCAAGTTTTGCACCGCGTCCAAAAAAACCGCTGAAAAAAGCCATAATTGTTCCTCAATTACTACGACAACCAAATGACTGCCCGCTGTCTTGTAACCTCAATGGCGACGAAGATCAGCAAGCTATCCAAGTCAGGATTTCGTCTGGCTCAAAGAGGCGGTTGAGATCCTAAATCCGTCATGGCAATGAACCATGGAAATAGGGGTGGGAAACTGACCCTCTAGTATGCTTCCGTTCCCCAGGACTTATCTGCAAACAATTCTCTCTATTCTGCTAAGGTGAGATCATCCCGTGGTTGCCAATAGTCCTCGATCAACATCGACCATTCTCTGCCGTCTTCCGATACCATGTTCGGATACATTTTGATTGAAGATCCGCTCGGCTTCGCGACGAAAGTCATGATATTTAACGTATCGTCAGAGAGAATTTCATCAACTTCATCCCAAGAAAGCTGCTCAACACGCCGCCCCCGTCTGTATAGGAGTCCATTCTGACTAACCGCCAGAGTGGGGTCCCCAGGGAAACGGTTTCTACAGATCAAATATAGGCCACCGCTCCAGAGCACGAATGTTGACACAAGGATAAAGGTGGACGGAGGCTTGGGCGCGAATATGGTACTAAGAAACAGGCCTAGCAAAATCACTGATATGACAAAAAACGCCCAATTATCCTTTAAGCGAGGGCGTGCTGGACGAAAGTAGATAGTTTCTTTTGACATCGGTCGTCCAAATTCTCGTTAACCAAAGTCCATCAAGGCCAAGTGATTAACCGATTGCGTCAATTTCCGCAATTGGGGGTGGGAAGGGACATTAGCATTTCTCTATCTGGCTAGCACTTCATCCAGGCAAATGCGTTTTCCGGCTCTGTTGTTGATCTGACGCTGCAACCTCTATTCCGGCGGTAAAAAGCAACCCGGATCACCGAATCCGATCAGGTGATCGCCGCGTGGCAAATGGTGGAACTCATCGTGTTCCTCTAAGCCGCGTGCCAAGCGAAGCTTAAGTGTCTCTTTCTTATGGAGATGGTTGAGATCGATTTCCACTAACGCAGTCCCCGTGCGGTGCGAACTCCCAGCATGAGCCTGAACGGAGCGGCCTGCGCATGCCAGTTGGGTGTTCGTTCGCAAAGCGTAAGAGGCGAGTTAGTGCCCGCATATTACTGGCCAGTTACCTGATGTCGCCCTTGGAGTGGGCGGCGGGACGGAGCGTTTGAGACACTGTTCAGGCCGTTAAATCCAATCGATAAGTGAGGTGTGTATTTATCGGGGAAAGCGATTGAATGGGTGCGGGAGGAGTGAGGCACATGGCGGAACGGTAGCAAGTGGTGGCTGGTTTTGCCTATCGCCCGGTCGACAATGAGCGCTTCAATGCTTTGATCCTCGTCAAATATTTTGAAGACCTCGGCCCCGTCGGCCAGCTGACAGGCTCGGGCCAAGCGCAAAGCCCGAAGCAGTCGAGCACGGTTCTCAACGTCGACCTCAATTACGATTTGACCCAGAGCCTCACGATCGGAGCCAAGTATGGCTATCGCAATGGCCGTGTTTCACTGACGCGTGAAAGTGACATCTTCGTGAGTTCCGACGCGCATCTCGCCGTATTACGGGCAGATTTGCACATCACGCGCCAATGGGATCTGCTGGTCGAAGGACGGGCACTGTGGGTCGAACAGGCCGATGATTTGCGGATTGGCGCGCTCGGCGCGGTTTGCCGGCATCTTGGCAACAATGTGAAAGTTGGGGTTGGATATTCGCTATCGGATTTCTCCGATAACCTAACCGATCAAAGCTTCAACAGCCATGGGCCATTCCTCAATATTTTGAGCAAATTTTAGGGATACGCGAAGCGAGAGTTAACCGATACCAGTGCTGGAGATGGGAGGTGGAAAGACATGTGACTTTAGCGCTTGTGGAAGCTAAAAAAGCCGATCTCGCGGCAAGCTACTCCCTCAATCAAACCCGCGAATGCTTGGGCTTTTTAGCTGGCTTTCTTGGTCTCGTCGCTCATTGTAGGATGGCGCTCAATCTAGGCTACTCACACGGGCGGTCTATATTCCTGCTTCCGCAATCGATCCTGAGGGGGGATTGACTAACGTTTTGTCCGTTTGACGGCCTCGGCTTTCCTTGCCCAAACTGGGTTTAAGGTAGAAGAGGCGAAGCGTAGATCTATCCTCTTTGAAGCCCTATTTGGTTACAAATAGCTACTTCAATAAGGCAAACTGAAAGTCACATTTTGCTATCAGAATAGAGCTCTACGCACTATTTCTTATCTGCTGCTGCACCGTTTGTCACGAGCAAAGTTGGGGAGCTTAGAAACCCTTCCAGCCTCTCTCCGCTACAGCAGGCAGTAGACTAATCAAATTCGCCCGCAAGTGCTTCGAAAATGATCGCGATGGCAGCAGCGCCTGGGTCCATTACGCCTTTAAGACTTTCTTCGTTCAGATATGATGATCGGCCTGCATTAGCCTGAGTCAGAGTGGCAGTGCGTTCCGCTCCAGCGCGTGCAGCTTTAGCGATTTCAGAGGCAGTTTGCCCACGGCTGAAAACTGTGAGGGCTGGTTTGATAGCATCGATCATGGTGCGGTCGCCCTCTTTCGCGCCGCCATATTGCTCCATCACTTCAAGACCGTAAGACAAAGCGCTCCCCCATTTCTGCATCCGGGTGAAGTTCTCAGCAGCGCCTGCAAACATGATCGCGAATAGAACGCCGCTGGAGCCGCCGACGTTTTGTGATGCCATACGGCTGAGCGCCCTGAGCAAATCCGCCCCGTTCGCAAGCGGCAGGTCGTCAATCTGCGCAAGAGCTGTGCGGGCAGCGGTCGCAAAGGTTGAACCGGTATCGCCGTCGCCAACCTTGGCATCGAGCAGGTTGATTTCATCCTCATGCGCGATGCATGCGTCCGCAACCGCTGTGATGACCCGCCGGACATTGTCATCGTCAGAAGGCGTGAAGTTGCTCGTATCCGCCACGCTTGGAGGCACAATCGCTTCGGGTACATGCTTGGTTTGCGCCCCCGGCCATGCTGCTGGTCCAACAGGTGCGATCAGAGCCTCACGTAGACCGTCATTGAGCGCACAAAGCGAGATCGAGAAGCCGGGCATATCAAGCGCTGTCATCATTGCAGCCGGGCCAATTACAAGATCGACCCTGTCTGCAAGGCTCATCTCCATCAGATCGGCAAAAAGGATCGAGCTTTCAATCTCTGACATGCCGCCAAGGTTGTTGAACAACAAAGCGTAGCGGGTGTCGTCATCGGGAATTGCCTTTTCCAGGCGCTCGGCCAGGTCGGCCACCAACATTTCCGGTGTCGGAAACTTCGCAATCTCCACGCCCGGCTCGCCGTGAATTCCAAGGCCAATCTCAACCTCATCTGCGGCCAATCGCTCAATTTTCTCATTGCCTGGAACGGTGCATGTGTCGCGCGCAGAACCAAGGGAAAAGATGCCTTTACCAGCTGCTCGTACCGCGTCTGCGATGTCTGAGAGACTATCGCCGCGCTCAGCCATGAAACCGGCAAGCTTATGGATGAAGAGTGTGCCTGCAACCCCGCGTGGCTGGGGCGCATTTTCGATCGCCACATCGTCACCGATAATCACCATTTCGGCATTGAGGCCAAGAGCCTTTGCCTTTTCGGTCGCCAACCCGAAATTCAACCGGTCGCCGGTGTAGTTCTTGACGATCACCAAACAGCCAGCCTCGCCGGTTACCGTCAAGATCGCGCTCAGGACCGCATCGATGCTGGGCGATGCAAATATCTCGCCGCACACTGCTGCGGAGATCATCCCTTGTCCGACAAAGCCCGCATGCGCAGGCTCGTGACCCGACCCACCACCTGAAACGATGGCGACCTTGCTCTTATCGATGTCGGTCCGCGCAACCACTCGAGCGCTGTGGTCCACTGGGAAACGAGCAACCTTGCCCCCGCTCGCCGCAACCACGCCATCAATGGCTTTGGAGACGATATCATCTTTCGAGTTCAGGAAACTTTGCATAACTCACCCGTGGTTTGGCGTTTAAGTGTTGAATTTTATGGAGTAATTATCTGAGCGCGGCGGTATCCGCCTGTGCGTCCCAATATCTCAATTTCTCGTCATCGAGAGCGGTGACTGTAAGCGAGGCTCCCACCATATCGAGAGCGGTACAAAAAGACCCGACCAATTGCCGCGCGATTTTGAGACCCCTTCGCTCCAAAACCTTTGCCGCGGAATTATGCAGGAGATAGAGCTCTGCTGATGGAGTGGCACCAAGCCCATTGGTAAGGAGCAGTAAGGGCTCATCTGCCTGGGGAGAGACCTTCTCCAAAATGGGTTCGAGCAAAGTCTCTGCGATCTCGTCCGCTTGCGGCAGATCAATGCGCTCGCGTCCCGCTTCACCGTGAATACCAACGCCCAGTTCGGCTTCACCTTGACCAAGATCGAAATTGGGGGTTCCCACAGTGGGTACGATGCAACTGCTGAGCGCGATCGCCATGGAACCTGTCCGGTCATTGACAGACTTGGCCAGATCGACACAGGCGGCGATATCGCTTCCGGCTTCAGCGGCAGCGCCAACAATCTTCTCGACTACAATCGTGCCAGCGACGCCGCGATTGCCCTGAGAATTTCCGGTCTCCATTCCAATGAGAGCAACATCGTCATCGACAATCACCGTGTACACAACGACCGGGCTCATTTGAGCCGCGATGTCGAAGTTCATCACGTCACCTGAGTAATTCTTCACGATGAAAAGCACGCCTGCGCCGCGATCGACCTCTTGCGCTGCAGCCATCATTTGGTCGGGTGTTGGAGAGGTAAAGACCTCGCCCAAACACGCTGCGTCCAGCATGCCAGTGCCTACAAATCCGCCATGCATAGGCTCGTGGCCAGAGCCACCGCCTGAAAGCAGAGCCACCTTGCCCGATGCTTTGGCATTGGCGCGCAGGATAACCCGGTTTTCTGCATCGTAACGAACGACGTCTTGATGAGCCCGGCAAAAGCCGGAGATCGCGTCAGCAAGGTAGTTCTCGGGAGCATTGATTATTTTTTTCATTATTCCTCAGCCGATTTAGTTGACCCGGTTTTGCCTATTGAAAGAGCGATGAGAGCCTCGGCCTGGCTCCGTAATGCCTGGCGGATGATCTCGCGCGCTCGCTCATCTTCCACTGCTGACAGATCCACTACGAAGGTGTCTTCATCTGCGCCGCCATGACTTTTAAGCAGCTCCCCAAACTCGGGGTGCGCCTTGATGTAGGCATGCAAGAAGGACGTCCGCTCAAGAGGAGTGAAATGGCAGACATCCATAAGCTTATGGACGCTTTGAGAGGGAACCGGCACCCGGTAGTTTGGAGATGTGATCTGCGAGGCGAAGCTGCGGTTTGAACCGATTGCATCGGCAATACGGCGGCGCAGCCCGGATGGCCGAGTTGCAAGATATTGTTGCAACAAGGCCTTGTACTCGCGGATCAGGTCCTCGCGGTTCGGGGATGAGGCATCATTCATTCAGACGAACTCCACTCACGCACTGCCTCCTTCACCAAGCTGACTTGAGCTGGTGCAACAGACAATGACCGGATGCCAACCTTAAGGAGGGAGTGAACACCCGCTTCATTGCTTGCCATATCCCCGCATACGCTAATCGGCATGCTGACCAAATCAGCAGAGTGGGTCGCAATTCTGATCAGATTGAGCAAGCCTGGATGTGCGGAGTTGGCAAGGGCGCTCACCTGAGGATTGTCGCGTGCCGCTGCCGTTGCATACTGAACAAGGTCATTTGACCCGATCGAGCAAAAGTCAGCATCAAATTGGCAGACACAAAGCGCGGCTGCCGGTACTTCGACCATCATGCCGAGCGCCGGCGTGGCGCATTCAATGTCGCGAGACATAAGCTCAAGAACCGTGTCAGCGAAGAGCTGGCGAAACTCCTCCATCTCGTCAGGTTCGGTGACCATCGGGATCATCACCTTGATGTTCCCCTTAGCAGCGACCCGGGCAAGTGCCCGCAACTGCTCACCAAACATTTCAGGCACCGTGCGTGACAGGCGATATCCTCGAAGCCCCAAAAACGGATTGGCTTCAGCCGGAACAGAGATGCCTTTGATTGGCTTGTCCCCGCCTGCGTCCAGAGTCCTGATGGTGATGGGTTTACCCCCTGCCCACTCAACTAGCCGGGAGTAGATTTGGAACTGTTCTTCCTCATCGGGCGCGTGATTGTCGCTAAAGAGAAATTCGGTTCTAACAAGCCCAATTCCATCAAAACGATCCGCATCGATCTCGCATAGCAGAGAGACATCATCGATATTTGCGTGGATTTGGACCGCTTCGCCATCTCGTGTAACGGCCGGCTCACTCACTCGCTGTTCTGCAACAAAACGTTTGCGAGCCAAGGCTCTAGTTTCCTTGCCGAAAGTCGACAGACTCTCTGATGTAGGATTGGCGATCACAAGGCCATTGTCGGCATCCAGCAAAACCTGCGCGCCGTCCTCTAACAGGGTGGTTTCGCCCGAAAGACCAACGACCATCGGCGTCCCGCGCGCTTTGGCAAGCAAAGCGACGTGGCTTGTCGGGCTTCCTTCACGAAGCGCTAAGCCCGCAACCATCTCTCGGTCGAGTTGGAGAAACTCACTTGGAGAAAGATCGGGTGCGACGATAACAACCGGTTTGTCTGTACCTTGTGGTAGGCCAGGCTCTTCGACACCGAACACACCGCGCAACACGCGCAGCTTAAGGTCAATAAGATCACTTCCGCGGCTTTCTAGAAACGCCTCCCCAGATTCCTGATAAGAAGCAATCTCGCGGTCCAACACTCGGGACCAGGCAACATCACATCCAAGACCTTGTTCGAGCAGCTCACACGTTTCTTCTCGAAACTCTTCAAGCAATTCGATTTGGAACTCAAGTATCTCCGCTGCATCTTCACTTACGCGGCTTGCCAAGTCCTCAAGCTGCTTGCAAGCATCGTCCGCTGCCTTTCCAAAGAGTGCAAGTTCATCGCCGACCTCGCCCGCGTCACGCCGCTGATCGGCGACATTGCAGACCCGCCAAACCGCAAGCTCAGCAGATGCCCGCCCGGGGGACGCACTTGAGGCAGATAGGCGACGCTCTTGTTTCATCAGTCCTCTCCGAACTTGTCCTCGACCATCCCTATAAGAGTAGAGATTGCCTTTGGCGCATCCTCGCCTTGTGCGCGAAAGTGCAGGACATCACCAGTTCGGCCCTTTAGCTTCATAAGGGAGTTTGTCGACTTTGCACTGATCCAGCCGGTGTTCTCATCAATCCGAAGAGAAATTTCTGCATTAAAAGACTTTGCTGCCTTAGCAATCTTCACAGCCGGACGCGCATGCATCCCGGCTTGATTGGCAAGAGTAGCAGATCCCAATACGGGTTCCATGATCAACGATACTCCTCTGCTGCGGCGCACACCTGCGAAAGGCTCGCACCGCTACTTGCCTCGGTGGCTGCCATGATCGTCCCTTCGACAATCGCAGCATCACACAACCGTACATTTGATCGCTTTTCTTCGGGGAGCATCGAAATCGCCACTTCGGAATTTATCTCGGCACCGCCCAAATCGACGATGACCAAAACCCCTTTGTCGCTATACGCTTCCTCGAAAGCGGCGCTGATTGCGGCGACGTTGGTTCCAAGCTGGCCGTCTTCGGTTCCGCCACATGCAAACAGTTTGACATCATCGCCGACCATTTGCTGCGCCATGTCCTTGGCCCCTTGGGCAACAAGCGTCGAGTGCGAGACAATAACAATCGCTACATTATCACTCACTTGAGCTTCTCCATTTCATTGCAAATGCTTTCAACTACGAGCGCGACCGTTTGACCGCCGGGATCGATGTGCCCGACGGAGCGCTCTCCAAGGAACGCAGCGCGTCCCTTTGTTGCTACCAATGCTTTGGTATCTTCGGCGGCCTTGCGGGCAACTTCCGAGATTTCGTCACTGGTGATGCCGGCACGTGTTTCAAGCGCGAGGGTCACAGGCTCGAGGACATCAATCATAGTTTTCATGCCAGTGTCTGACTTACCGGTGGCTTTGACCGCCTCGGTGCCGGCTCGAAGCATCTTGGCGACGTCTTCTTGAGTACGAGGCTCATTTGCGCTGGCCTCACCCATGCCTTTTAAAAGCGACCAAAACAGCGGACCGGACGCTCCACCGATCTTCATGACCAAAGTCATGCCAGCGGCTCCCAACCCTTCACCGAAAGGTTTCGTGGCCAGCCTGTCTAGGTCTGCATGCAAAGCATCGATTCCGCGCTTCACATTGGTGCCGTGGTCGCCGTCACCAATTGCCTGATCGAGCGCGGACAGATGTTCCCAATTCTCTTCGATCAAGGAGTGCACCAGTGAAATACATTGGTTGAGCAAACTGTCTGACATCAGGCCACCTCCAGCTCTATTGCATTGCCGTTCTTATCGAACTCGCAGCGCTTCTCAGCAATCGCGGTGACCGCCACATCGTCGCCCACACCAAGGTTAAGGCGGCGGTCGAGAAGAGCGTGGACATGCGAGCCCTCGACATCGACGAGCGAGACTGTCTCAACGCCAAGGTTCTCGACGGTAAGAATCTTGCCGTTGACCTTGCCATCGCGTGAGATAACGACATCTTCGGGACGCACGCCAACTTGCTCGGTCTGCCCATTCGAACATTTGATCCCTAGCTGGCCGGGCTTCAGCAAGTTAATCGCCGGACTTCCAAGACGGCGAGCGGCGTAAATCGTTGCCGGATGTTCGTAGATTTCGCGAGGCGTGCCGACTTGTTCCAGTACTCCATTGTTAAGCACTCCGATCCGATCTGCCAAAGTCATCGCCTCCAACTGGTCATGCGTGACATATAGAACAGTCGCGCCGATTTCATGTTGAATACGCTTGAGTTCCACACGAAGATCCTCGCGAAGCTTCGCATCCAAAGACGACAAGGGTTCATCCATCAAGAATACTTGCGGCTGGCGCACCAGCGCACGGCCAATTGACACACGCTGCATCTCGCCGCCGGAAAGCTGTGTGGCTTTGTTCTCGAGCTTATGCCCAATCCGCAGCATTTCTGCGACTTCTGTCACACGCTTCTTGATCGTGGCCTTGTCCGTTTTGCGACCCGGAGCCCGCAACGGGAAGGCCATATTCTCAAAAACAGTAAGGTGCGGATACAAAGAATATTGCTGGAAAACGAAAGCAACATCGCGGTTAGCAGGATCAACGGTAGTCACATCGACACCGCCAAGGAACACCTGCCCTCCTTCGGGAACTTCCAGGCCTGCTGCAAGGCGCAATGTCGTGGTCTTACCAGCCCCGGTTGGGCCAAGAAGGACTACGAATTCGCCATCGCCAACCGTAAGGCTGAGCTCGCGCACTGCCTCGACATCGTCGAAACGTTTGCTGACATTTTTATAGATTAGCTCAGCCATGTGCCGTCCCTCCAAAAAGCGCCGAGTCGATCGCTTTTTCAGTATGTCCGTCAAAGACGACGAGGGCATCAGCATCAAAATCGAGGCCAACATTGTCGCCGGTCTTCACAGGGATGTGGTTATCCGAACGAACGCGCAAACGCCCGCATTCGGTATCGACCACGACAAGCTGACGTGAACCCATATATTCCACGCTGACAGTCTCACCGCGCAGAGCACCCTGATCGGACAGGGTAATGTGCTCTGGACGTGCGCCGATCCAAGCAGAATCGCTGGTGATCGCCTGATACATCTCAGGGATAGCGACCTCCCCGCCTTTAACCGCGAGGGACTTGGCGCCGCTGTCGATTCCGCCTTGTGCAGGCAAGAAGTTCATTGAGGGCGATCCGATAAAGCCACCGACAAATTTGCTTGTCGGGCGTGCGTAAATCTCGTCGGGCGTCGCGATTTGCAGCACTTCGCCTTTTTCCATCACGCAGATGCGGTCCGCCATAGACATCGCCTCGACCTGATCGTGGGTCACATACACAGTGGTTGCGCCTACGCGGTTGTGAAGCAGACGAAGCTCCTCACACATCAAGTCGCGGAATTCAGCATCCAAAGCGCCAAGCGGCTCATCCATAAGGAACGCCTGCGCATCGCGTACAAGCGCACGGCCAAGCGCCACACGCTGGCGGTCACCGGAAGAAAGACCGCCTACGCCCTGCTTTAGAATATGGTCGATTTGCAGCATGCGAGCCACTTCTTCGACCTTATTCTTGCGTTCCTTGCGCGAGACGCCCTGAACCTTGAGAGGGAAGCCGATATTATCCTGAACGCTCATGTGAGGGTAAAGAGCAAACAGCTGGAACACGAACGCGATATTGCGCTGCGACCCGGGGCTGTAAGTGATCTCTTCACCGCCGAGATGGATATGCCCCGCTGTTGGCACTTCCAGACCTGCGATCATGCGCAGGGTTGTGGTCTTGCCGCAGCCAGATGGGCCAAGCATCACAAAGAACTCGCCGTCCTGAATGGTGAAGCTCGATTCCCGCACAGCGACAAAGTCACCATAGGTCTTGCAAAGGTTTTGAATCTCAATCGTGGCCATTGGACTACTCCGGGAAATGGCTGACTATGATGTAGCCGACAGTCCCGACCAAAATCGTGACGAATGAATAGGAATAGAGCGTGATCGAAAGTGGCTGCATCAGCATGATCACGCCAAGGCCGATCAAGATCGATGCTGCCATTTCCCATGGCCCCCGGACGAAAATCCGCTTCCTCTCCGCCGTGCTGCTGCTGGCAGTGTGAGCCGGTGTGGGTGCTTCATTTGCCATCTTATTTTCTCACTGCGCCGAAGGTGATGCCGCGAAGGAGTTGATTGCGAAGAACAACTGTCACGATCACGATTGGAAGAAGGAAGAGCGTGGTGCCTGCCGAAACTGCGGGCCAATCAAGGCCACCTTCCCCGATGATTGCCGGGATAAAGGGCGGTGCGGTTTGCGCGTTCCCAGAGGTCAGCAACAAGGCAAAGGCATATTCATTCCAGGCAAAGATCAAGCAGAAGATTGCTGTGGCTGCGATACCTGCCTTCATCTGTGGCAGAACTACTTTGATGAATGCCTGGAACCTTGAATAACCATCAATCAAAGCGGCGTCTTCATACTCGCGAGGGATCTCGTCGACGAAGCCCTTGAGAAGCCAGACTGCGAGCGAGACGTTCACAGCGGTGTACAAAATGATCATACCAAGGGCCGTGTCCGATAATCCCAGCTCGCGGTACATGAGGTATATCGGGATCGCGACAGCGATCGGAGGCATCATCCTGGTCGACAAGATGAAGAACAGTAAGTCGTCCTTTAACGGTACTTTGAAGCGACTGAACCCGTAGGCTGCCATTGTACCCAAGACGACGGCGAGGAACGTTGAACCAAATCCGATAAAGATCGAGTTCCAGTAGCGTCCTGCAAACCGGCTTGGCCCTGTTACAACCATGTTACGCTCGCGAACAATCTCTTCGTACCATGTTTCAGGTGGACCCAGCTTCTCGATGTACTCATCGGTCTGGCGCGAACGTTCGGTGAAGAGGTTCACATACCCCTCAAGTGTGGGCTCGAACACGATCTGCGGTGGGTAGCTGATCGAGTCTGGCGGCGACTTAAAGCTGGTCGCAACGATCCAGAGCAGCGGCATAACTGTCACGAGCGCGTAGAACGTGACGATGATGCCTGCGATCCACTTCGACAAGCCGGAGCTTTCACCGACCTTTAGCATTTTGGCTGAGCGGATCATGATTTCACCTTATTGAGAGCTTTGACGTAGATGCTGCCAAGGCCAAACACTGTGACGAACAGGATTGTGGCAAATGCCGAAGAGTAGCCCGTCTTCCAGTTTTCGAACGCTTCGCGTTTGAGGTTGATCGAAGCCAACTCCGTGATCGATCCCGGGCCGCCCGAAGTCAGGCTGACAACCATGTCGAACATTTTGAAATTCTCGATGCCTCTGAACAGAACCGCCAGCATCAGGAAGGGCAAAATACGTGGTAGAGTGATGTACCAGAACTTCTGGAGAGCATTGGCCCTGTCAATTTCAGCCGCTTCGTAAAGATACTCCGGGATGGAGCGCAGGCCCGCAAGGCACAGAAGCATGATATACGGCGTCCACATCCAGGTATCGACGATGACAATAGCCCATGGCGCCAGATCAACCGAGCCGATCATATCAAGCGGGCCAACGTCGGCGAAGAAGTCGATGATGTAGCTAAAGACACCTGTTTGCGGCTGATAGAGATACGTCCAGAACGTACCGACCACCGCTGGCGAAAGCATCATCGGGATAAGGATGATGGTGGTTAAAAGGCTGTTGCCTTTGAAATTCTTGTTGATGAACATCGCGAGCGCAAAACCAATTGCCACCTGGATGAGCATCGTACTGATCACGAAGGATGCAGTGGTCTGCATGTAGCCCCAGACGTCAGGGCTGGTTAGAACATCGCGATAGTTTTCTAGTCCAACCCACTCGATCTCGCGTCCGGGCTGGTTGGAGCGATAGTCTGTGAAAGACAGATAAATCGTCCAGATCAACGGAAAGATGTTGATCGCCAATAGCAAGATGATGGTGGGCGTGATGAAGAGCCACGCCAAGGATTTATCCGACAACCCTCGAAGGCCCGGCGTATCCTTTGTTATGTTATTGTTACTCATTGCGGTGGCTCCACCAACGGGCATCGATAATCGGGTTGAGAGGCCCCCCTTGGCGATCGGGATTATTGTTTTACCAAGGGGGGCTTAGGTGTGAGCGCCCGAAGTGATTTGGCGCTCACGGGGGGTGACCTTCGGAGTTATTCCTCGATCTTGCCGTCTGCGGCGAGGATCTTGGTCCAATCATCCTTAAGTTGATCAAGAGCTTCCTGTGCGGTGCCTTTGTCGGCAACGACGAAGTCGTGGAAGCGCTTCTGAGACGCTTGCATAAGCTCAGCGTATGTTGGTTCCTGCCAGAAGTCCTGGACGCTCGACATTGCTTTCGAGAACTCACCAGCGAATGGTGTCGATTCAGCAAAATCATCAGCCTGAACAACCGCGTTGTGAACAGAGTAACCACCCAGTTCCCACCACTTGGCTTGGACTTCTGGTTTCGCGAACCACTTCATGTACTGAAGCGCTGCGTCTTGCTTCTCGGAGTAAGCAACAACCGACATACCCTGACCACCAAGCACAGATGCTTCGATATTCTGACCCGGGTTCGCGAAGAAGCCTGAGGTGTCGCCACCAACCGCTTCATCTTTCACAATACCAGGGAAGAACGCGAACCAGTTTTGCTGCATAGCAACCTGACCGGATTTATACGCGTCGAGGTTTTCAACCATGTAAGCGTTGGTGTGACCTGGAGGGGTCGTTGCTTTGAACATATCTTTGTAGAAGTTCAGCGCTTCGACAGCTGCAGGCGAGTTCACCGCACCATCAAGGTCATACTTACCTTTGTTTTTCTCAAAGGTGACTCCCCAAGGATACATTGCACCGGTCACGCCCATGGTGATGCCTTCAGAACCGCGCTCTGAGTACATCGCTGCGCCGTACACGGTTTTTCCGTCGATCTCGCGACCCTGGAAGAACTTGGCAACTTCGGCAAGCTCGGTTTGCGTTGTTGGAACGGTCAGCTCACGGCCGGTTTCCGCCTTAAACGCTTCCTTGATTTCGGGGCGCTCGAACCAGTCCTTGCGGTAAACCCAACCAAGTGCGTCGCCCATAGCGGGAAGCGCGTAGTAGTTGTCGGTGCCCTTTGGCCAAGCCGAGTAAGCATCCACTGCTGTTGGCAGGAAGTCGCCCATCGAAATGCCCTCGGCATCGAAGAACTCGTTAAGCTGCACATAGTGACCATAGGTCGCGCCGCTACCGATCCACTGGCTGTCACCGATCATGATGTCGCACAGTTGGCCGCGTGAGTTCAGCTCGTTGAGCATGCGGTCGGCAAAGTTGGTCCAAGGAACGAGCTCGAAGTTCACTTCAACGCCGGATTCTGCGGTAAATTCTTTCGAAAGCTCGGTCAGCGCACTGGCTGGATCCCAGGCTGCCCAGCATACTGTGATGTCTGATGCATCAGCACCGCCATCAGCGGATTCGGAACATCCTGCAAGACCGATAGCCAAAATGCTCGTCATCAGGACACTGTTCTTAATAACTTTCCTCATGTTTACTCCTCTCCCGGTGGCCCGAAGCCCCTTACCTCGTAGCACGGTCCGGCTCAGTTTATGAGTGTTTAGTAATTCAATCAAAAAAGGAGCGACTAAACTGCACGTCCCACACGTGCGAATTTGGTGCAGTTTAGTCGCAGATATTCGCTATCGCGTCAGAAGCTGCGCGAAACGCTGACAACTACCGTGTCATCAACGCCCGGACCGCTCTGGTCGGTCCCGATGTACTGAACCGCGAGGTCCAGACCGCCAACTGACTTGTTTACGCCAAGCAACCAGTCGATCTTCTCGTTTGCGAATGCGCCATTCTCGCGGCCAACCTTACCGTTCACAGAGAAACCTGAGTCGCCCAGTGGAGCGCTGGCGGTTGCGTAGAGATAGGAGTTGTCGTTGCCTGCAAGCAAAGTGTCGCTTTGCGAAGGCTCGTAGTCTGCGTGAAGGCCCCAGTTTACCTTGCCAGCGGTACCGGTGAGGTTCGCCGATACGCGGAAAAATGCCGCGTCTTCTTGGCCAGGGAAGGTTACATATTTCGCTTGAAGATCGAGCGTCGTGCTGCCGCTCAGCGGAATGCCGTAACCTGCATAATAGTCAATTTCGAGCTCGCTGCCGTTAACGGTAGCGCCGGTAACTGGGTCGACCGTATCGCCTAGAAAGCCAATGTTTGATCCCCAGACACCTGCATAAAAGCCACCCGCTGATGCGTGGAAACCACCTTGTACCGCTGGATCTTCATCAGACAGCGAAGCACCCCGCCAGCGATAGTCGGTCACAAGACCAACATAGCCGCTGATTTTGACGCCGCTTTCCCCTTCCATAGAGGACTCTGCTTCAACCTCGACCGGAGCCTCATCCTGCGCCAACAGCGGAGCAGGAAGCAAAGCAACAGCCGCAGCCATGCCTGACAACTTAACCAAATTCTTCATATTGTGTTCCTCTCGCTAGGAAGCATGGCCGACGCCAAGCCAGTTTGCTTGACCCCAAACTTTCCCCGTTAGAGCGCGAGATTTTCCCCTGTTTTGGCCTTACCAGGCCAGCACACGGATCGCCCCACGATCATCCTGCTTCCCAAATGTTGGACCAATTTTGGCCCACCTCTTTTTTATCCCCTCGCAACGAGCTTCTCGACCCGATGTTTAGTGATGTTCAGTATCGATAATCATATACCTGTTATTGTCAATAAACTTTAATAAACACTCGGAATGTTGCGAGAACCATCTGGAAGGATTGGAAAAATTTCGCGTCAGAAGAGGTGGCGCTGCGTCGAGCTCCGCCTCAAATCTGGGAATTCCCGAGGGTCTACTACCGATTCTCACCGAATCTGAAGGCGTCTTGAAGCGAGATCACAGATGTGAGATTCGAATAGAGAGAGGCTATGAAACCGAGAGAAGTAAACAATATCGCACAAGCGGTCCCGTTGGCAGTTCATCCAGGCCTCGCCTGAGTGATGGAAATTGGAGCTTCATTTCCATGATTTACCAAAGGACCTATGGCGGAGTTTGGGTCGAGTGCGGAATGTCTGCTTTGAGCCTGCAACTCGTCAAAAGCCGAAAGTCGGCAATCGGCCCAGATTGAGACATTGTCGCGATGATATTGCCGGTGTCCGCAATTGTTACCAGTGTGACCAATCAGCTCCCAGTTCGCGAAGTTCGATTAGTTACGCGAGAGCTTTTTGAGCTGATCGAGACGTTGGTAAATCTCTAACAACGAAAACTCAAATTGCTGCAGTGGAGAGATTTTGGGGGCCTATTTGGGGGCCGTTTAATATGATCAGAAAATATAAATGATATTAACCAATTGGTTAGGTCATATATGACAGTCCTCTTCTGGCACCAAATATCTGTTCGCAATTAGCCGCTGACGCTTTTGTGGCTGTTAATCTTGGCGGTATTCCTGCGCGAAATTTATGAGTTCCTGCCATGCTAGGAAAATATGGTAGCCTGTCGCCGGGGTGATGTCCGTGATTAGAGAGTTCCCGCTCGCATCAATGGCATCAATCCAGGCTCCGGGCAGCGCTTCGTTTACGTGATCAGCGAAGAGGTTTTCCGCTACCGAAAGAATGCGCGCGGCCAGCTCGTCTGAAGGGTGCGTGCGCCAGTGGGCAATATGGCCTTTGAGCAACTCAGTTGGTCCCCATGTGCGCTGTTTCGCTGCGATCACGCCACCATCGAGCCGCTGGGACAATGGCAAATAGTCCAGCCCTTCAACCAATTGCATACCGCCATCGTGCAGTGCTGTGGCGAAACTCTCTGGCGCGCTGCCAGACAGATCGCGCAGCCTGCCCAAAATCCACACCCATTCAAACATGTGACCGGCTTCTGCGCGATTGGCTGTGTCATCGATAGGCGTCTGTTCGATCAGAAGCCCCAGATCCTTGCGGTAGAAGTGGTTCTCGACGAATGCAGCTAATGACCGCGCCCGCGCCAGTGCTGCCGGGTCACCAGTAGCTTCGAACCAGGCCAGCGACGCCTCTGTCAGGTGCATATGAGGATTCTGTTCGCGAACATCAGGTGCAGGAAGAGTTTCTTTGTAGCCGCCTTCGCTTTCAGGCCGCGACATCACCGTATCGATTGCGTGTGACAGCTCTTGGCCAGCGGTATGGGCGCTTGCCATGTCAAAAACACGGTATGCGGTTGCAAATGCGAGCAGGGCAAAAGCGGTGTCATAGGCCTCTGCCGTATCATCGGTCAGGCCGGTTCCGGGCCGCACCATCCGTCCGTAGAGTCCGTCCGCGCGGCGGCAATCGGTGGTTAGGACATCAATGGAGCGAGCGGTCAGCTCCTCGGCGCGGTCGCGGTCCCAGCCCAGATCAGCAGCGAGCGCAAAAGTGAAACCCATTCGCGCTTGCAACCGGACACGGCTGTCTTCGCCTGCAATGCCGTTTCCTGAAAGGTCGAGCCGCTCGTAAAAGCCCCCCTCAGGGCTTGGCGCACGCTTCGCCCAAAACGGAAATGCCTGTTCCAGCATCCACTTTTGCGCACGCTCGGCGAGCGCATCTGCCCGTGTTCGCAGCAAATCAGAGGATGGCTGATGAGATGACATTCTTAAAAATGGTTCCTCGCGGCGTTGCACTGCCCGTCACACATTGCGCCGGACGTACCATGCTATAACATCAGTGCGTTAAGCAAAGGTCGCCGGCTGTTATTCTTTGTAAAGCGGCGGCGGGTGCGATTGATCCGGGGTGGAATGTTGTGGGTACAGAATGGCTTTTGCTGGCTTTTTTTGCCGCCGCTTTGCTCTATTCTTCGGTCGGATTTGGTGGAGGGTCGACGTATACTGCGCTGCTCGCGCTTAGTGTCGCGGGGCTAGCTGAAGTGCCCATTGTGGCACTTGCTTGTAATATCGTGGTCGTCACCGCGGGCGCTTCCAAATTTGCGGCCGCAGGTCATATCGCGTGGCGACGCTTCTGGCCGGTCGCCCTGTTGTCCGTGCCCTTTGCGTGGCTTGGCGGGTATGTGCTGCTGCCGGATCGGTTCTTTGCCGGGATTTTGGCGGCGGCATTGGGAGTTGCCGGTCTGCTGATGGTGATCCAGCCGTTTTTACAAAGGAAGGCGTCTGTTGGGGCTCATACCGAAAACCGGTTGGCCGATCTTGGAACCGGCGGCTTTTTAGGCTTGCTGGCGGGGATGACGGGTATTGGCGGGGGTATCTACCTGTCTCCAATCCTGCACTTAAGGCGATGGGGGACCCCGCGGCAGATCGCCGGGACCTGCGCGCTATTCATTTTGGTCAATTCGATCTCCGGTCTTGCCGGCCAAGTGACCAAGCTAGGTGCGGATCGCGCGGTGTCGATATTGGCAGACAATTTGCTTCTGTTTCCAGCGGTC
>JAHDDJ010000252.1 GCA_020629385.1 Erythrobacter sp. | reverse complement strand
CATCAGAGTCGCGGAAGATTTCGCGGCGGCCGACATGGTTGGCGGGGCCGACCAGGCCTTCGCTTTCCATCCGCTCGATCCATTTGGCAGCGGTGTTGTAGCCGACGCCCATCTGGCGTTGCAGCCATGATCCGCTGGCCTTCTGGTTCTCGATCACGATCTGGCAGGCTTGGCGATATTTGCGTTCGTTCGGATCGTCGCTGGCGGTCAGATCGTCCTCGAAGGACAGGCCGCCGCCATCTTCGGGTTCTTCGGTAACCGCATCGACGTAATCGGGTTTGCCTTGCGTGCGCCAGTGATCGGCCACCGCCTCGACCTCTTCGTCCGATACGAAGGGGCAGTGGACACGCACCATCGCGCCGCTGCTGGGTTTGAACAGCATGTCGCCTTTGCCCAGCAATTGCTCGGAGCCCTGCTCGCCCAGAATGGTGCGGCTGTCGATCCGGCTGGTCACCTTGAAGCTGATCCGCGTGGGCAGGTTGGCCTTGATCACGCCGGTAATAACATCGACCGAGGGGCGCTGCGTCGCCATGATCAGATGGATACCGGCGGCACGCGATTTCTGGCTGAGGCGCTGGATCAGCACCTCGATTTCCTTGCCCACGGTGACCATCAGATCGGCCAGCTCGTCGACGATCAGGACGATCAGCGGCAGCGGTTCGTAATCGAGCTGTTCTTCCTCGTAGATTTCCTCGCCCGTATCGGGGTCGAATCCGGTTTGTACGCGGCGGCCCAGCGGCTTGCCCTTGGCAGCAGCGGTGCGGACTTTTTCGTTGAAGCCTGCGATATTACGCGAATTGACGCTGCTCATCATCCGGTAGCGCCGCTCCATTTCCTCGACCGCCCATTTCAGTGCGCGGACCGATTTGTGGGGCTCGGTCACGACCGGGCTGAGCAGATGCGGCACATCTTCATAGACGCTGAGTTCCAGCACCTTGGGATCGATCAGGATCAGGCGGCATTCTTCAGGCGTGAAGCGATAGAGCAGGCTCAGCAGAATACAGTTGAGGCCCACCGATTTACCCGAGCCCGTGGTACCCGCGACCAGCAGATGCGGCATGGCGGCAAGATCGGCGACAATCGGTTCACCGGCAATATCCTTGCCCAGAATGATCGGCAATGTTGCCTTGGAATCGGCAAAATCCTCGCACGCGGCGAGTTCTTTCAGCACGACCATCTGACGGTGCGCATTGGGCAATTCGATGCCCATCACCGTCTTACCCGGGATCGGCGAGACACGCGCGCTGATTGCCGACATGTTGCGGGCGATATCTTCTGCCAGCCCGACAATGCGTGCGGATTTGATACCCGGCGCCGGTTCCAGCTCGTACATGGTCACGACAGGTCCGGTGCGGACTGCGGTGATCTCGCCTTTGACGTTGAAATCGTCGAGCACGGTTTCCAGCAGGCGCGCATTGCGTTCCAGCGCCAGCTTGTCGAGCTTGGGCGCGTTGTCCTCCGGCGGCTCTTCCAGCAGATCGAGGCTTGGAAGATCGTAATCGGCGAACATATCGCGCTGTTTGGCTTTGGCCAGAGGTGCCTTTTTGGGCGGCTTGGTCGGGTCGGTAATCGTCGGCGTCCGGCGCGGGGTGTCGTCGATCACCGGCGGTTCTTCTTGTTTGTCCGCTTTCGGCTTGGCCTTGCGCGAGGGGACCAGCGGGATATTGGTTTCGGGCAATTCAATGCCGCGCGAAAGGAATAGCGGCAGCGTAAACAGCTTGGCCCAGTCAATTGCAAAGACGCGGGTGACCAGAAAAACTGCGATGGCGAGGAACAGAACAGCCAGCCCCAGCACGATCCATCCGCTTGCGGCTGCAGGGAAACGGCCAGCGACGGCTTCCAGCGCGCCAACGCCTAGAAGGCCGGTGATACCGCCGGTGGATGCGGGGAAGGTCCAGCGCTCACCGTCCAGCCACAGCGAACACAGGGTGGAGAACAGCGCTATGGCGATCATCAGCTTGCCGGCGGGAACCCACCAGCGCGTTTCGGTGTCGACATCTTCTTCTTCCACGTCGCGCCATAACTTGCGCGCACCGACATAGAGCAGAGGCAGGAACAGTATCGAAGGAAGGCCAAACAGGAACAGCACGCGTTCCGAAGCCCATGCTCCGGCGCGGCCCATCCAGTTACCAATTTCGGTGGAGGCAGCCGCTGTAGACGGGCTTGGGTCAGTCTGGGTGTAGCTGACGAGAGACAATGCCAGAAAGACCATCGTGCCGATCAGCACCACAGCACCCGTCATTTGCGCAGCGCGGCGCATTGAACGGCGCCAGGCCGCTCTCCAATCCGTATTCTTCTTTCCGACCGCGCGGGAGGCCATGTGTTACCCCTGATTACCCGTTAACTACATCCATGGACTCTGCAGGACTCACCCGTCAAGAATCCTCTCGACCAACCGAGTCCGGCATCGGACCTGCGGCTATTCAGCCTCATGATTATTCCGAAAGCCCGTCTATCGCGCCCCAGCGCGGCCAATCGAGGCGTTTTGCCTTGGCGCGCGTCATCCCGCCCAGCGCGATTACGGGTGCTTTGGCTTTGCGCGCCAGCATCCGGAAGCGCACGCTGCCGAGCGGTTTGGCATGTGCGTGGGATCGGGTCGCGAATACCGGTGATAGAAAAATCCCGTCGGCCATGGCCCGGTCTGCGGCGACAATCTCTTTCCAGTCATGCGCTGTGACAAGCTTAAGCAGCGTATCGTCAGTCGGCATGCGTCCCGCGTGGCCATAGATACCGTCTGCGCCCCATTGCCGCGCTTTCACCGGACTGTCAGACAGAATGACGCGGTGGCCATGTTTACGAGCAGCGGCCGCCAGCTCGGCAAAGCGTTTCCGGCGTGCTTGCGGTTCCAGATGGTAGTGCCGGAAGACGAAGCCGGACCCGCGCGGGAGAGCCGCCAGCGCTCGCTCCAATCCGGCATCATTGCGCGCATCGCTCAGCAGCCAAAGCTCGGGAAGGGTCTGGTCTTGTGCCACGCCCGCGTTATAGCGGCGCGCCATGGAGAATGCATCAACCCCGCTCGCCGAAGTCCGCCAGAAAATCGCCAAAGCAGCAAAAATTGCGCGCCGCGAGGCGGAGGACATCACCCTGATCGCTGTAAGCAAGACCCATCCGGCGGAACGGATCGTACCTTTGCTGGAGCAGGGCCAGCGGGTATTCGGCGAGAACCGCGTGCAGGAAGCACAGGACAAATGGCCTGCTTTGCGTGAACACTATCCGGATGTTGAACTGCATCTGATCGGCCAGCTGCAATCGAACAAGGCGGAGGAGGCGGTCGCTCTGTTCGATGTGATTCACTCGCTCGACCGGCCCAGCCTGCTGAAAGCATTGGCTAAGGCAATGGACAAGA
>JAHDDJ010000251.1 GCA_020629385.1 Erythrobacter sp. | reverse complement strand
TCGCAGAGAACGCAGGCCATGACGGTGCCGTCATCTCGGGCAATCTTCTGCGCGAAGATGACGAAACGCAGGGCTTCAACGCTGCGACCGACACCTATGAAAATCTGGTGGAAGCCGGCGTGATCGACCCGACCAAGGTTGTCCGTACCGCGCTGCAGGACGCAGCTTCGGTTGCCGGCCTGCTGATCACCACCGAAGCGGCGGTTACCGACGCTCCGGAAGACAAAGCAGCTCCTGCAATGCCCGATATGGGCGGCATGGGCGGTATGGGCGGAGGCATGGGCTTCTAAGCTCACCTCGTCCAATCGACGCAAACAAAAAGCCCGGTGGAGCAATCCGCCGGGCTTTTTCTATGAAATCTACGAACGGCTTTGACTGCACGCTGCATTCCGGCATGATTGCCCCCATCAGGGAAATCGAGAGGATTCGGACATCATGAAACGCATCATCGCCGTGCTTATGGCATCGGCCGCCGTCACAGCCTGCAACCCGATGGGGCCGGAAGTCGCAACGCTGGAATGTGCAACCACGCAAACCGAGTGCCTCAATGCGTGGTTCGAATCCAAATTCGAGGAAGAGCTCGCTTTCAGCCCGCTGCGTCAGACTGCGCTCGGTCTGAAAACCGATTACGACAAGATCGACGATATGAGCGTCGAGGCCGAGCAGAAACAGCTGGAATGGTGGCAGCAAACCACCGCCGAGATGGAAGCCAATTTCGACTATGACGAATTGTCTGACGATGCGAAGCTGTCTTACGATATGTGGAAGTTCCGCCTTTCCCAGGCAGAGAAAGCCGCCGAGTTCCGCGATCAGGGCTATATCCTGCACCAGATGAATGGCACCCACGCCGCGCTCCCCAGCTTCCTGATCAGCCAGCACAGCGTCGCGGATGAAAGCGATATGCAGGCTTTCATTGCCCGGATCGCAGGGATCGGCACGGCGATGGATCAATTGCTTGAGCGTGCGCAGGCCAATGCCGAAGCGGGCACGCGTCCTCCGCAATTTGCCTATGATGCGGTGATTGCGGAATCGCAAAAGATCACCAGCGGCGCGCCATTCGACAAGAGCAACGCCACCTCCGCACTGTGGACTGCAAGCGAAGGGCATCTCGAAAAGCTGGTCGCGGATGGCGCTGTGACGGCAGAACGCGCCGATGAGCTTCGCGAAGAAGCACGGGCTGCGCTGACCGAGCAAATGGCGCCTGCTTATGCCCGCGTTGTCGAATGGTTCACCGCAGACCGTGCAAATGCCGATGCGGAGGCGCAGGGCGTGAGTGCGCTTACCGATGGTGCGGACTTCTACAATTACCGCCTCAACGCCATGACAACGACCGATCTGACCGCAGACGAGATCCACCAGATCGGCCTGGATGAAGTGGCTCGCATCCAGCAGGAAATGATCGCGATCAAGGACAAGGTAGGGTTCGAGGGCGATCTGGCAGCCTTCTTCGACTTCATCCGCAGCGACGACCAGTTCTATTTCCCGAACAATGATGCGGGCGCACAGATGTATATCGACGCTGCCGAAAAACATCTGGAGTTCATCAACACGCGCCTGCCTGAATTCTTCGGCATCTTGCCCAAGGCCCCGCTGGAGGTTCGCCGGGTTGAGCCGTTCCGCGAACAGGACGGCGCGCCTCAGCATTACCGGCCCGGTTCACCCGATGGCAGCCGTCCGGGCATCTATTACGCGCACCTTTCCGACATGCGGGCGATGGCCATACCGCCGCTGGAAGTGATCGCCTATCACGAAGGTAATCCCGGCCATCACATGCAATTGTCCATCGCGCAGGAGCAGACAGGCATTCCCAAATTCCGCGCACAGGGTCAGTACATTCCGGCATTTGGCGAAGGCTGGGGCCTTTATTCCGAATATCTCGCGAAAGAGATGGGAGCCTATCAAGATCCCTATTCGGACTTTGGCCGACTGACGACCGAGATCTGGCGCGCGATCCGCTTGGTAGTCGATACCGGCATCCATTCCAAAGGCTGGAGCGAGCAGCAGGCAGTCGACTATTTCCTCGCCAATTCCTCGGTTCCGGAAACCAAGGTTCGTGCCGAAGTCCAGCGCTATATCGTGATGCCGGGACAAGCCACCGCCTATAAGATCGGCATGATCCGGATTCAGGAATTGCGCGCCAAGGCCGAGAAGGAACTGGGCGACCAGTTCGATATTCGCGGCTTTCACGATACTGTTCTGGGCGGCGGCCCTGTGCCGCTCGACTTGCTCGAAAAGCGCGTCGACCAGTGGATCGCAGGGGTCAAACAGGGCTGACAAGCCAGATCTTCAAGTCGAAAATTTACAATTCAAATTGGCGACGCGGTGTTAGGCATTAGACATGTCTCAACCGCCTCGCCAGAGGGGGGTCGCACCCGATCCGCAAGCTGCGGAGACATATATACGCCCGAAACAGAAACGGATCATCAAGTTGGGCAAGCGTCTGCGCGATCCTGTAAACGGTTTCCTCGCCCGCCAATCCAGGTTCGGAGATAGTCCGGTTATCGATCCTGTATTGGTCCCAGGTCTGATCGATGTGGCGGATCAATGGGAGGCCATGCGCGACGAGGTCTTGCCACTCATGCAAGAGCGCGAGAACATTCCGCCACTCGGGAAAATTTCTCCCGATCACCGCCGGATAGCCTCTTCGCCGGCTTGGAAAAGCTTCTTCTTTTCCGGCTATGGTTATCATTCGCATACGAACCAGCAGCGTTGTCCGGCGATCATGCAAGCGATCAACCGGATTCCGGGTGTGATCGTGGCATTTCTGTCGATCATGGAGCCGGATACACATGTCCCGCGCCATCGCGGACTGACCAAATCCTGGCTCAATTGTCATCTTCCGTTGATCCTGCCGACCGACGGAAAACGCTGCGAAATCGCGATCAATGACGAGCTGCATCAATGGCGCGAAGGACAATGGCTGGTGTTCGACGAGACATACCCGCACGAAGTCTGGAATATGAGCAGCCAGCCACGTGTGGTCCTGATGCTGCAGGTGAAGCGCGATATGCGATTGATGGGCCGCGTAGTTTCAAAATTGCTTTATCACGCAATTCGCCGGTCCAGCTTTGTTGGCGATGTCCGCAAAGCAATTGGCGCGCAAGTCTAAGAAATTGAAATTACTTCATCGATCAATCCGTGTAATTGCGGCTGTCGGGCTGATCCTTGAACGGCGCAGTCAGGGCGTTGCCTATCGCAATGTCCTCCTGCCTGTCATCCTCTACACCGATCCGGATAGCGTCCTGCGGCACATCGTTGCGGAATGATCCGTGGAGCCGGTCCCAAAAACTAAGCCCGCTGGTAAAGTTGCTGTTGCACTCTGCCGGGTCCGTCGAATGATGGATACCGT
>JAHDDJ010000014.1:20518-20783 GCA_020629385.1 Erythrobacter sp. | reverse complement strand
AGGACGGCACGCCGGTCGACTCGGTGCCGTACCTATCCGAGGACCCGTGGCCGACGGCCCCGAACGGCAGCGGGCCGTCGCTGTCGCTCTTCGACGCTGCGTCGGACAACGAGCTTCCGGAGTCCTGGGGCATATCGGCACAGGCAGGCGGTACGCCTGGCGCTGCGAACGACACGATTGAACAGCCCGAGGAACCACTTGTCGATGACCTGGCTCCGGTGGTTTCTGGGGTGGTGCCTTCGGATGGTGATGTGGTTGCGCCGGG
>JAHDDJ010000014.1:0-20418 GCA_020629385.1 Erythrobacter sp. | reverse complement strand
GTGCGGGGAATCTGGCGGATTGGACGGAGACGATCGGGCTGAGCAGGTTCGCCGCTGGTACGGCGGATTTGGTGGCTCCGGTGGTTTCTGGGGTGGTGCCTTCGGATGGTGATGTGGTTGCGCCGGGCGTTGTGGATGTGTCGGGCTTGGTGTCTGATTCTGGGTCGGGTGTGGACCGTGTTCGGGTGCTGGTGCGTCGTACTGGCGTGTCGCCTGCGCTGTATTGGCGTGATGGTGTCGGTTGGGTTGAGTCGTGGTCCTGGAATCGCGCGGATCTTGATGGTGCGGGCGGGTTTGTGTTGGAGGATGTGTCTGTTGTTGATGGCGGCTCGTATGAGTTGTTTGTGTGGGCGTGGGACGGTGCGGGGAATCTGGCGGATTGGACGGAGACGATCGGGCTGAGCAGGTTCGCCGCGACTGGGTAGGGGTCCATCCGAGGGTCGGAATCGTTCAACTACTGTTTGAGTAGGCCGATAGACCTAGGCCCGTCTGTCACCTCAGCTAAGGACTTCAATGGTGGACCGCCCGAACTACAAAGACACACGCGTACTGGTGACCGGAGGTACCGGGTCGTTTGGAAAGACAGTTGCTCGATATCTCCTCGATCGTGATGTCGAGGAGGTCCGTGTCTTGTCTCGCGACGAGGCGAAGCAACACGACATGCGTGTTCTACTCGGCGATGACCGCCTGAATTTCTACGTTGGCGATGTCCGGGACAGGCGATCGGTCGAGCGCGCGGTGAGAGGCATCGACCTTGTATTCCACGCGGCTGCTCTGAAACAAGTGCCGTCGTGCGAGTTCTTTCCGATCGAGGCTGTCTTAACGAACGTCATCGGAAGCCACAACGTCATAGACGCCGCTGAACGAGCAGGTGTTTCGTCGGTTGTCTGCCTCTCGACGGACAAGGCAGTGATGCCGGTAAACGCTATGGGCATGACGAAGGCGCTGATGGAGAAGGTAGCACAGGCGGCTGCACGTGCGGGGGAGAGCGGAACGACTGTCTCGACTGTGCGCTACGGGAACGTGCTCTATTCGCGTGGCTCTGTTGTGCCCCTCTTCGTTCAGACGATATTCGACGGGCAGCCACTGACCATCACGAATCCAGACATGACGCGGTTCCTGATGCCCCTTGATCAAGCGGTCGACCTTGTTGACTTCGCATTTTTCAACGCACAGCCAGGGGACACCTTTGTCCGCAAGGCGGATGCTGCGACAATTCAAGATCTCGCGGATGGCGTGAACGGATTGTTTGGGAGCCCGGTGTCAACCAAGGTTATTGGCGTCCGACATGGCGAAAAGCTCTACGAGACGTTGGCAACTGCTGAGGAACTGCGCTCCGCGGAGGACATGGGCGACTACTGGCGGCTCCGAATGGACTCGCGTGATCTGAACTATGCGGACTATTTCGAACGCGGCGAAGAAGACCTCGCTGGTGACGACTATCACTCCCACAACACCGGCTTGCTCGACGTCCAAGGTGTTCAGAGGCTTTTGCTCACCATTCCAGAGATACAGGATGATTTGACGAGGTGGGGGAAGCTATGACGGGCCGAATCGGAGTTACCGGCGCCAATGGGTTCTTTGGTTGGCATCTTCGCTGCCGTCTTCATGCCTCCGGTATCGAGGCCCTGCCCGCCGATCGGACGACATTTGCGACCGAGGCGAGCCTCGATGAGTTTGTCCGATCGGTCGATGCGGTTGTGCATCTCGCCGGAGTCAACCGTGCTCAGGACGAATCGGAGATCGTTGCAGGAAACGTGGGGATGGCGGAGTCTCTTATTGCAGCGTTCAACCGCACGGGATCTTACTGCGACGTTCTTTATGCCAATTCAGTGAAGTCCGCAGGAGGAGGAGCCTACGGTGACTCGAAAGCGGAAGCAGCAGAGGCATTCGCCACAAATGCCACCTCCCACGGGACCAGCTTCGTCGATATTCACTATCCTCACCTCTTCGGCGAGTTCGGACGGCCGTACTACAACTCGGCCGTTAGCACCTTTGCGCATCAGCTAGTTCGCGGCGAGAAATCGACGGTCAACGACGGCCAGCTCGAACTTCTACATGTTCAGGATGCGTCAGCTCTCATCATTGAGATGATCGGCCAAATGCCAACGGGAATGCGTTGCCTGCGGCCCCAGGGCGAAAATATCTCAGTGAGAGAAACCTATGAAATCATGACCCGGCTGGCCGATTACGCCACGACTGGGACCATCCCAAAGATCGGTGACGACGAACTAGAGCTTCGGTTGTTCAACGTCATCCGTTCCCAGATGTGGCCTTCTTCGTACCCATTTGAGCTGACTCGGCACGCCGACCACAGGGGTGCGTTCTTTGAGGTGGTACGAGCCTGGGGACAAGGGCAGACGTCGATTTCCACAACAGCTCCCGGTGTTGTCCGTGGGGAGCACTACCATATCAACAAGGTAGAGCGGTTTGCCGTGGTCAGCGGCGAGGCTCGCATTCGGGTCCGAAGGCTGTTCACAAATGAGGTGGTGGATTTCGCCGTGTCGGGCAATGAGCCCTGCTTTATTGACATGCCGCCACTTTGCACCCACGACATAACCAACACAGGTGCCAACGAGCTCGTCACACTCTTCTGGAGCCACGACCATTTCGATCCCGAAAGCGCTGACACATGGCCACTTCGGGTAGTCGGGGAAAGCCTAACAGCATGAAGGTCATGACAATTCTGGGTACTCGTCCCGAAATCATCCGGCTGAGTCGAGTGATGGCGCGTCTAGAGGAAACAGCCACGATAGAGCACATCCTCGTTCACACTGGTCAGAATTACGACTACGAGCTCAACCAAGTCTTCTTCGATGACCTTGACGTGCGGCAGCCTGACCATTTTCTCGAGTGCGATACGAGTTCTATAGGCCGAGTTTACGGCGACATCCTCATCAAGTCCGAGGAGGTCCTGCGAATCGAGCAGCCAGATGCTGTCTTAATACTCGGTGATACGAACTCTGCGATAGCGGCGATTATTGCGCGACGACTACACATCCCAGTGTTTCATATGGAGGCAGGGAACCGAAGCTTCGACTGGCGGGTACCTGAAGAGACCAATAGGCGAATCGTAGACCATATTGCCGATGTGAACCTTGTGTACACAGAGCACGCACGACAGAATTTGATGCGTGAAGGACTGCATCCACAGCGGGTATACCTTACGGGTAGTCCGATGTATGAGGTGCTAGAGCACAACCGTTCACGGATACAGGCATCAGACGTACTTGTGCGTGAGGGGCTAACACAAGACGGATATCTACTTGTGAGCCTGCATCGTGAAGAGAATGTCGATAATCCAGAGCGACTAGAGACACTACTTCGGGCGATCGCGGCGGTCGGAGCAGACAACTCATTACAGATCCTTGTCTCTACCCATCCCAGGACACGAAAGAGGCTTGAGGATACCGGTCTTGGACGCAAATTTGATAACTACATGCGGTTCGCAGCACCCTTCGGCTTTCACGACTACAACAAGCTGCAGGTGCAAGCGGCCTGTACAGTCAGCGACTCAGGAACCATCAGCGAAGAGGCGTCGATTCTTCGCTTCGGGGCTGTAACTCCACGAGACTGGATTGAGCGGCCGGAATCATTGGATGCCGGCTCAATGGTCATGACGGGCCTAGACGTCACATCACTAGTTCGATCCGTTCGCTACATACTCGAACGTCCTTTGACTGACGCAAGGCCCGATGAGTACGCCATCCCAAATTGTTCTGATCGCGTCGTACGTCTGCTTCTCGGTCGGAGTAGATCGCTACATGAGATTGTCCGGATGTGACAATGGTTGCGACAGCAGCGACCGACGAGTCTGGGCCTCGAGTACTTTTGAATCTCTCTACAATGTTCTCGGGAGGGGCCGGTACCCACGTCGCTGGATTCCTTCAAGAGTTTGCTGAGGCATACACGGGGCTCACTATCCTGTGTCCTAGTGTCAAGGACCTCCCCGAGATCAAGCAATTAGCCGACGCGACTATCCTAGCCCATGGATTCGGGCCAGGCGACCCGCGCGCTCGACTATTTGAGCTCGTAATGGTCCAGAAGCTCAAGAGGCGCAACGATGTCGTCTTGCACGTGATGAACCGTGGTGTCTCGCAACGAGGCTGTCGATCCGTCGTGTTTTGCTGTAATGTCCTTCACTTCGCTCGGCAAGATCGTAGTCCAGTTGTGAAGTTCAATGATTGGCTAGTCCGTAGATCTATGGAAGCAGCGGATCTTTGTATTTTTCCAAGTTCCTCAGCTCTTGATCACGCGAGATCGGCACAGATCAGCATGGACCGAGCAGTCGTGATCCATCATCCCGTCCGACTGACTGGTGGAGCGCGGCAACCGGATCGGCCAGCTGACAGGCGTGGCTCACTGGACTCGCGCGTACGTGTCCTAGTGCCCAGCAGCGCGCAGCGACACAAGAACCTGGACCTCGTACCCGAAGTATCGAGATTTCTTGCTGACCAAGGATGGAGTGTCGAGTTTCACGTCACGGCCGAACTTGACTCATCTGATCCTAAAGTACATTCAGCGATGAGATACAGCAGGAACCGAGTCGCGGAGGTCGCTTCAGAATACGATATATGCTTCCTGCCCAGCAAGATGGAAAGTTTCTCGTTCGCGCCGGTAGAATTCGCTCTGCTTGGTATGCCTGTAGTGGTGTCCGACATACCGGTGCATCGAGAAGTAGTGCCTGGCGCACGATTCTTTAATCCGGATGACCCGTCGGATGCTGCCGAGCAGATCTTGGCGGAAGTATACGGACGCCACCGAAATGATCAGACCGTTTCACCGACTTTCAGTACGCCTGACGAGTATGTGGCGCGACTATCAGCCGAGCTCGAGGCCGTTTGGTGATTCACATGCGTGAAAGTCTCTCAGCAGTTCCGAGCGCAAACCAGCCTCGAAGTCTTGCGCTACTCATCTTCATGGTGAGCCTCATGGCCCTCCCCACAGTATTCGTAGCTTCAGCGCCTCCCCAGTCGGTCTCGTTTCCGACCTTGGATCTCGTGGGTGTTCTCCTTAGGGTTCTGATAGTCATCGCATGTCTCGCGTTGATGTTGAAGAACCGAGAGACGCTCCGCTGGTACACCGCGGTCTTGGTAGCCTCTGTAGGTCTGCTCCCATCCCCATCTTTGGACGGGTTCGCGTCAATTCTGCCGCTAGTGACTGTAGCAGCCGTTCCTATCGACAGATCGCATCACCAGTACGTGGAGCGACGACTTCACAGGACTCTGGCCGCACTTATCATTTTCGGCTTCGCCTTGTCTCCCTTTTATGCGTGGACCTCATTGGGCGGCCGTCACTCAGGTTTGTGGGCGAATCCGAACGGTTTGGCCGCAGCGGGTGCGATTTTGGTTTACCTGAGCGCGGTCCAACGCTCTTCGACGTTGTCACTCATTGGGTTGAGTGCAGCTCTTCTTTCCGGGGGCCGAGCATTCGGCATAGTGGCGCTGGTTGTGTTTGCTGCCGCCTTCTCGTCAAGGCGCGGCCGAATTTTTCGTAGGCTGAGCACTGCAGCCCGGAGGTCTATTCTTGCCTTCGGTGTGCCGGCTTTGATGGTTCTCCTAGGCGGCTTTGGCGCTGTATGGTCTCGGCGGAATGCTGGGCTGAGCGGACGCGAGGCGAACTGGAGTACCGGGCTTAGGCTAGCGAATGAGAATGCGCCGTTCGGTACGGGTTATGGCACGCTCGCATCGGAGGTTTCGAATTCATTTTTGCTGATATGGATTGAAGGCGGCTATTATGGCCTGGCGGTCAGTTTGGTTATGGTCTGTTATGTGGTGCTGCGTGTCCTAAGGATTGCGGGCAGCGCGGCCGGGCTTGGTACTTTTCATTCATTGTTCGTGTTCATGATGTTAGTGGCAGCCCAAGTCGAAGGCTTTCTTTTCTCGGGTGGGTCGTTCTTCGCGGTCTTCTTTTGGTATACAGCACTCAGAGCTGAGGATGCATGACGGGCCTCTCGGAACGACAAGTTACGGTCTGGTCGCAGGTCCCCGCCCCGTATTTTTCTCGAATCTATTCGGAACTTTGGACCAGGAACACCGATATCAAAGTTCTCTTCTTGAAGTCGGAACAACCCCACGCCGGATGGGGTGCGCTTTCATTGGACTTTCCACACCTAACGTCACCTACGTGGACCGACGTCGCGAAGCATGCACGTCGAAGAGGCTGGCATATTGTTCACGGTTATCGGGACCGTCGGCTTATCCTGGCAGCCTTGTTGGTCAGGTCGTTTGGCGGTCCCAGGATGCTGTCGCCGTTCTTTGACTCGTCTATTGAGGACTTTGCGGATCGTTCGGCCTCGTCCCAGGTTTTTCAACGCTGGCTTGTTCGATCTGTGTTCGGTGCAAACTGTCGGCCGGCACAGGTCTCGAAATCCAACTCTGATTACTGGAAGTCGATTGGGTACTCAAAGATGGTCGATCTTCCTTACGGCGTTCCACCCTCTTGGGGTGAGGAGACTTATCGGATCTCTCTTGAGTCTCGTCAGTTTGATGTGGTCCATGTGGGCCGTTTGACAGCCCAGAAGGGCCTAGATGCTCTCGCCGATTCTTGGTCGAGAGTCGTTGACGTACTTCCCGATGCTTCATTGTTGCTGGTTGGAGCGACTGAGGATGCGCGACTCCGCGTCCGGTTGAGTTCTCTGCCCGGCGCTTCAGTTGAGGAGGGCGTGCCATGGGAACAAGTGCCTTCAACGTTTGAACGTGGTCGTGTAGCCGTTTTCCCGTCCCACCGTGAGGCGTTTGGCCTTGCACTGGTCGAGGCAGCAGCCTCTGGCTGCGTCTTGGCGAGTTCTGCTCGGATCCCGTCCCTACGTGAGATTGCTTCGGTGCCAGAGGACTCGTTGTTTGACTCTCGCGATGCTCATTCATTGAGTGAGGCGCTGATTAGGAGCGTCACACTTGCGCGTTCGGTTCGGGATCGGTTACCGGATCGGGGAGTTCCGTTGATGTCCGTTGAGAAATACATGACAGCGTTGGAAGGATTCTGAAATGTTCAGTGTCTCCGGAGTTCTCTCGATCCGCCGACTGCTCGTTTGGAAGGTCATCGCGTTGTTTCCCTCGACACGTGGCTACGAACTAAAGCGACTACTTCTGAATTTTGCCGGGCACGATCTCGCCCGAGGGACCAAGTGCGTCTCCTCGATGAGGGCGACTGGTGTGAAGCTCATAACGTTGGGACCCTGCTTTATCGGCCACGAGGTTCGATTCTATGGCGCAGGAAACTCGAGGTCGAGCGTGACGATTGGCTCAGACGTAGCTATCGGTCCGGGCGTAACATTCTTGCTTGGTACTCATGAAGTGGGGTCGAGCACAAAGAGAGCTGGGCGCGGCGTTGCCCACAATTCACGCGTCGGCGATGGTGCATGGCTCGGGGCTCGGTCGATTGTTGTCGGTCCTGCGGATGTTGGCGCCGGTTGTATCGTCGGTGCGGGAACCACGGTGGTTCGGACTCTTCCTGATAACACCGCACTCGTCGCGTCGGGCGATAGGTCATGGGATCTTCCTCTATGAGAATCATGTACTTTCTTGGTCCCGGTCACACGGGCAGCACAGTTATCGACTCGCTTTGTGGTTCCCACCCAAAGGTGTCAGGAACGGGCGAGTCACACAGGCTCGTTCTCGAGAGTGAGTCGATGAGATGTGGCTGCGGCGAGACCCTTGCAGATTGTTCACGCTGGGCTGGCGTGATCAAGAGTTTGCCTGGTCCAAGCCAGTCCGAGTTTCCAATGACAGTAGTGAGGAACAGGCGCTCCGTCGATGCTCTCGCCGATTTCGTTGTCGGCGGAGTCGGAGCTGAGCGGCGGATTGGGTCCGACTATCGTAGGCGGCTCAGTGAGGCCGTCCTGAACAGCGTGGACGTCTACCGTCGGCTTTCAACTCTTGAGTCAACGGATGTCGTCATTGATTCGACCAAGAACGCTGGCCGGCTGCTTGGCTATATGAGAGTCCACGGTCTTGAAACTACGGTCGTGCGGCTTCGGCGTGACGGGCGGGCCATCGTGGCCTCTCATAAACGCCGGCAACCTAGTATATCGACCTTGTATGCGACTCTGGCCTGGCTTAAAGTTGAACTTACGTGTTGGTGGATATTGCGAATCTCTGAATGCGACGCGTACTCAGTTCGCTACGAGGACTTCTGCAGTGATCCTGAGGCTGTGGTGAGGGGCATATGGCGCGCAGCCCGGCTTGAGGATTTCGACGCTAGTTTCAGCGAAATAGTTGCAGCGCAAGAACGGCACCTTATTCCCGGTAATCCTGTAATCTCCTCTCCAATCTCTCAAGTCGCCCGTGACGACCGATGGCGTGAAGAACTGTCCGCACTCGATCGGGTCGTATTCACGCTGCTTGGCGGACCAATCAACCGCAAGAATGGCTATCCTCTTCGGTGAAGATGCGACTTGCCACCAGCGTTCTGACTCTCGCGCTGTTTCGCGTTCTCGGAACTCTGGCGGCGCTGTTGGTCGCAACTGGGTTGCTCAAGTCTGTCGGGGCGAACGCGTTCGGTCTCTACGCCACGATCTACAGCGCCGGACTTCTCGTCTTCACCGTGGGCTTTTCAGGAGCTGTCTCCCTGCTGCCGCGATGGGTTGCTCAGTCTGGCGAAGCCGCTTTGCCCGGAGCTTACGACGTCCTGATTCGATTCGGCTCGCTCGTGGCTGTCGTGTGCTTGGCTTCTGTAGCTCTGCTTGTCGCAACGGCCGGAGCCGTCGACCTAATCGTAGAGGTGGCGCTTAGCCTTCTAGTTGTGAGCTCCTCCTTGCTACTTTCGCGTGGAGCACTTGCATGGTTTAACGGTATCGGCCGGCCTGTCAGAGGTACGCTTTTATCGGTTGTGACTCTTCCCCTCGTTCACTTCGCCATTGTCTTAACCCTTGTTGATCGTCTAGAGATGTCGCCAACAGCAACGGTTGTTGCCGGGCTGGGGATTTCTAGCATCACCGTTTGGCTGCTTTCTCTAGTTGCCGGAATATCACAGTCGAAACCCACATGCACGCCGATCCGCTGGCGCCCCGAATGGTCGACCGTCGCTCGATTGAACGCAGTGAGCTTGGTGGCGTGGTCCACCAGCCAGGCTGATCAGCTGATCGTGGGTGTTGCACTAGGCTCGACCGACGCTGCTTCCTATCGGATCGGAGCGCAGAGCGCCAGTTTGGCCGGTCTGGCTAGCACTTCGTTGGTAGCGGCGTTGACGCCATCACTTATCGCTATGAACGCAGGCTGGAGTGAGGTCGAGCGATCCCGTAGGTTGGTGTCTGCGGTCTCGTTTCTATTTGTCGGCGCGCTTCTTCCCGGCGCGCTCGTTTTCGGTAAGAGTGTCTTCGAGCTCGTCGACGAGGTTGACGCAGCTCTTGCGTGGGGGGTATCTATCGTCGTCCTTCTCGGATTCGTGGTTCCGAGCCTGGTAGGTCCCGTCGGTACGATCTTGTCGTTGAACGATCGCTCCGCTGTTGTTCTCAGGGCCTCCGGGCTCGGAGCCTTGATCGGTCTGCCGGTGATGGTTGTTCTGGCGTTGTCGTTCGGAGCTGTTGGCGCAGCGGTTGGTCGTGCAGTTGGCCTTGCCGCAGCGAATGTCTCAATGTTCGTTCTTTACCGAAGAGGAATGTCTCGTGCCGCACTCTGACAACGTCCTAATCCCCAATTTGTACATTGTCGGCTCGCCAAAATCTGGTACAAGCTCGCTGGCCGAAGAGCTTGGACGATCCACCGACGTGAGTCTAGCCAGAAGCGTCGAGACGAGAGCCTTTTTGTCGGACGATCCGCTTAGTGCGCTCGACGGCGAGTTTCGGATTGATGCGCGATGGCGTCTGGACGCAACGCCGAATTATTTGTCAAACGCCGCAATGGTGCTGCCAAAGCTCCGCCAGACGATGGGCAGTCACGCACTCAACAGCGCGTGGTTCCTCTGCATTTTGCGCCACCCAATTGACCGGCTCGTCTCTCACGTCAAGCACAACATCGTACGAGGTTCGGAACGTCGTTCCTTGGAGGCAACTCTCGGTGCGCTGGCTGAATTTGGAGACCGCCCTGGCGAATCCTATTTGCTAGAATCTGGCTATTCGTCGTCACTTAGAGTCTGGGCAGACTCGGGCTTCTCGGAACGTATCCGTTTGTCTTCCGCAGAAAATCTGTATCGCAACCGTGTCTCAAGCCTTTCTGAGCTTGGCGAGTTGCTAGAATGCAGCGATCTTCCGAATGGCGAGGCGTTGCGGCTGAACACTGGCGGCGTGGCAAAGAGCCCACTCCTTGCCCGAGCGATGGCGTCGCAGGGCTACCTTAAGAGAGTTGGATCCCGTGCGCTGCCCCCTCATATGAGGCGTCGGATTCAGACGCACGTCCACCGTTTCAATACAGTCGCCGGCGGGCAAGACTCAACTTCCACAGATCTTCGTAGCGCTCTGGAGTTAGCGCTTGAAGAAAGCATAGCCATCTGGCGGATGACAGATGAGGCTCAAGGGTGGCAGACGCTGACGAGGGACGGGTTGCCAAGGAACACTTAGCCGATGGTGAGTGTTGGTTGTGGGTTCTCAGTGTGTGCTGCGAGATTGTCATTTGCGTCCCACGCCCAGAGGAGCACCTTGTAAGTGCCGTTGTTCGAGAGCGACACGTCGGGGAGCGTCCATGCGGTTCCGTTGAGGTCGGCAGTGGTCCAGGACCATTGCGGGCTCCACCCTGCGTCGGTCCAATAGAGCCCGGTGGCTGTCTCTCGCACGAGGATTCGAACTTTAGCGACGCTCGAGTCGTCGTCGATGGCGGTGCCGGAGAGGCTGTGAACGCCCGCGGGGAGTGTCACCGGGCTATCGAAGGTCACCGTCGGAGCCACAAGATCGGGACTCCCGATGGTGAGTGTTGGTTGTGGGTTCTCAGTGTGTGCTGCGAGATTGTCATTTGCGTCCCACGCCCAGAGGAGCACCTTGTAAGTGCCGTTGTTCGAGAGCGACACGTCGGGGAGCGTCCATGCGGTTCCGTTGAGGTCGGCAGTGGTCCAGGACCATTGCGGGCTCCACCCTGCGTCGGTCCAATAGAGCCCGGTGGCTGTCTCTCGCACGAGGATTCGAACTTTAGCGACGCTCGAGTCGTCGTCGATGGCGGTGCCGGAGAGGCTGTGAACGCCCGCGGGGAGTGTCACCGGGCTATCGAAGGTCACCGTCGGAGCCACAAGATCGGGACTCCCGATGGTGAGTGTTGGTTGTGGGTTCTCAGTGTGTGCTGCGAGATTGTCATTTGCGTCCCACGCCCAGAGGAGCACCTTGTAAGTGCCGTTGTTCGAGAGCGACACGTCGGGGAGCGTCCATGCGGTTCCGTTGAGGTCGGCAGTGGTCCAGGACCATTGCGGGCTCCACCCTGCGTCGGTCCAATAGAGCCCGGTGGCTGTCTCTCGCACGAGGATTCGAACTTTAGCGACGCTCGAGTCGTCGTCGATGGCGGTGCCGGAGAGGCTGTGAACGCCCGCGGGGAGTGTCACCGGGCTATCGAAGGTCACCGTCGGAGCCACAAGATCGGGAACAGCCGCACCGAGGTTGTAGACGCTGCCCGAGATCGCCGGGAGGCCAAGCAGCTTCAGCGCCAGGTTGGCAGCATCGTGATCACGAATCGGCTCGGTAGGGCCGACGCCGTTCTCGGGGGAGTGGGCGCCGCCGGGATCGGTGCGCACGCCTGCTTCGTCGGCGTACATGTCGACGGCTTCGCCGACCGTTGGGCCCCAGTACACGAACGGAATCGTGTAATTGCCTGCGAGCAGCGGATCGATGTGCGCATCGAGTCCGGTCACGCCGCCATGATCCGAGGTGACGATGACCGCTGTCGTACCGGCAAGCTCGGCGTTGTTGGCGATCGCATCGAGCACGTCGCCAAGCAGGGCGTCGGATTCTTGCACGGCGGCCTCGTACTCGGGGGAGCCCCATTGGTTGGCGTGACCAATCTCGTCGGGGGAGCGGAGGTGAAGGAAGGTGTACTCGGGCGGGTCGGCAATGAGCTCGCCGATCGCCGCAGCGGTGACCGAAGCGGGGTCGTCGCGAAGCCACACGTCGATCTTGTCGGTGCCATTGTCGGCGCCGGTGACGTCTGGAGCGCCGTTGTCGCTCCAGGTGAGGTCCATGATCACGAGCTTGCGCTTGGAGACGAAACCGGCGGTCTTCAACCCGTTGTCGTGGACCACGTCAAAGACGGAAGCGACGTACTCGCCGGCCTCGTCGTGAATCGTGTTCGTGTCGACCCGGTCGTCCCACTGGTTGAAGTCCACGCCGTGGCCGTCGGCGCCGAGCACCGGTCGGCCGGTGACCTGGCTCACGTGGTTGGGGAGGGTCTGGGTGCTGTCGCCGTCGGCGCGGGCGTTCAGCGTCGAGGTGCCCTCGGCAATGAGGTTCATGACGTTGGGGGTCAGGTTGTTGTCGACCCAGCCGGAACCGAGCCCGTCGATACTGACGTGGATGACCCGCTCGACCGTGCCAGCGGCAGGGTTGAGATCTGGCGCAGCGAACGGGCGGAGGGCCACGCTGTAGCTGTAGGCGTTCTTTGTGGCCTCGTCGGCCACAGCAACCGCCTCAGGAGAGCCATCGGTCTGGGCGGTGGGCTCCAACGACATGACGGCTGCGACCTTGCCGCTACCGGTTCCGATGGACGACTGCAGGGTGATTTCGTCACCAGGTGCGGTGAACCGGCTCGTCACGGCGTTGCGGTCGGCCCAGTAGTGCAGCACGGTGGCGTCACCGGTGTAGGAGAGCGCCGGAGCGTGGTGGCTGCCACGATTCTCGTCCTCGAGAGCACCGGCCGACGCAAGGACCGGATTGGCCGTGTCCACGCCCCGGAACGCCGCCATCATCACGTCGCCCTTGGCTGCGATGTCGGAGGTGAAGGTCGCAGCGGTGCCGACGTCGGAGGGACGTACAACACGCCAGTAGATGCGGGAGCGAAGTGACACGCTCTGCTGATCTTCGAGAAGGGTCCAGCCATCCGGTGGCGTGACCGTGGCGGCCACGTCGGCGAGGCTCAGGAACGCAAACACCACATCGTTCGCTTCCGCTTCAGGAGGAACGGTTGCCGTGAACGCCGTCGTGGTGCTGTACGACACCGCATCGGAGCCCACCAGCGGGGTTGGCAGCGATAGCGTGCCGACCATGACCTGCTCGGTGGTGCCGGCAGAGGCGCCGTCGTCGTCGGTGACGGTGACCGTGACTTGGTGCACGGAATTGTCTGCGAGTGTGATGCCGGTGGGGTTCGCCCCCGTGGCCGTTTGGCCGTCGCCGAAGTCCCAGTCGTAGCCCGTGATGGTGCCATCGTCGGTGCTGGTGGATGCGTCGAACGCACAGGTGTTGCCAACGCAGGTCGACGTGAACCGAGGCACTGGTGCGGGGTTGCCACGGCCGTCGGCGGTGAACACGGCGAAGTGGCTTTGGAAGATGCCGCCAGTTTTGGTGAAATCGCCGCCAATGAGGAGCCCGCTTGGCCCCACCTCCATCGCCCACACGCCCCAGATGCTGTCCGCAGTCGGGTCCCATGCAAGGAGATCGCCGGTCGCAGGATCGTAGGCGCTGAGCTTGTCGCGGCGGTCGAGGTTCGTGGGATTGACGACTGGATCTTCCACGTAGCCGTTTGCCGGGAAGTCGGGGTTCGGATCGTCGTAAACACCGTCGCCGTCGAGGTCGAAGAAGCGGTTCTCCTTGAAGACGTAGTTGCCGTGGCCGCCTGCGTAGACGGCGTCCTCGGTGACGGCGATCGCCTGGTAGTCACCCGCGTTCACGCGACGCCACACCTGGGCGCCCGTCACCGGGTCGATGGCTCGAAGGCTGTTGCCACCGCCGCTCTTGGGGCCGGCACCAGCAAGGAAGATCAGCGAACCGTCTGGTAGCGCATCAATCTCGTACACCTTGTGAAGCGCAAACGGATGCCAATCGGCCTTCGTGGCATCGGCGGGATCCGGTGTGACCGTGCCACTCTGAAGGTCGGCTCGGGCGACCTTGCTGACCGAGAGAGCCTGGGTGAAGTCCAGATCGCCATCGTTGTCGCCATCGGTGGTGATGGGCGCATTCGCTGCGTCCAAGTTCGAGCCGATGAAGTTGAAGTTGCCGGCGACGTAGAGATCGGTACCGACGATGTCGAGATCCAGCACGTCGTTGCTGGCAAATGTGGTCCATGCAGGATCAAGGGCGCCCGTGGTCGTGTCCAGCTTCGCAAGGTGCGGGGCCGGCACGGCAGGGGATCCGAGGTTCTGGAACGCGCCACCAATCCACACAGATGTGCCATCGGTTTCGATCGTGTCCACAACCGCATCTGCAGTCGGGTTCCAGGCGGTGTCCACGGCACCGGTGATTGCGTCGAGCTTGGCAACCCGGCTGCGCCATTCATCGTCGATCTTCGTGAAGAAACCGCCGACGTACAGGTCCTGGCCATCGGGCGAGATCGCAAGCGACGTGACTCCGCGCTTCGATGGCAACGCGTTGGTGGACAGAACGACTGGCCGGAAGTTCGGATCCAATCGGCCAGTGCTGATTTCGATGGCTGCGAGGTGCGCCTGCGGTTCCCCGCCAACCGTGGTGAAGCTTCCGCCAACGTAGTAGCGGCCATTGGCTTCCAGCACGGCCCAGACCGGGGAGATGTCTTCAACTTCGACCTCGGCAGTGACATCGGTGAACTCATCGATGCTTGCCGTTGGCAGGGCCTCGATCGGTGCCACGTCGGCGCCGAGCAGCGTGCTCGAAGCGAGCAGCGGTCCAAAGGCAACTGCGGCCACGACAACGGCCATCACGGCAAGCCGGTGCACTCGAAACGAATTCAGCATCTCCATCACCTTCTGGCCGCTCTCCGAGTGGGAATCGCTTTGGGAGACCGCCATGCGTCAAGAATAGGTCAGAATCGCCGCACACTCCGATGGGGAGATCGGACTACTGTATGTGATTCGTCACTCAGCGTAGCCTGCGTTCTCGCGGAACACCGCCTGCTAGTTCGAGGACGCCGCTGCAGGCACGATGCGTTTGATGCGAAACGATCTGGTGCATCCCTGCTCGACCCGTGATACTGACATCATGCGGAACGCCCGATGCGCCATAGGCGCTTTGTTACTGGCCGGTCTCGTGGGGTGCGGTGGTCCGACCGAAGATGTCCAACAGCTCGAAGCTCGCATCGAAACGTTGGAAGCCCGCATGGAAACGTTGGAGGAGCGAATTGCAACCATCGATGGACGATCCACGTCCGCTCGGTCGCTGCAAGAATCTCAGGCGGTGCCAACCAACGATGGAGAAGACGATCCGCCAGAGCCCGTGCTGGCAGAGACCGGCGACGAATCTCTCGAAGGTGGACTCGTCACCCTGGTCAAGAGTCAACTTGCGAATGCTGCGTTCATCGGCGTAGACGACCCAGAGTTCGGGGGGACTACGGTGGAGGGAGACGAGACAACGGCAACTGTCCGTCTCTATCGCGCCGGCCTTGAGGACCGAGAGTTCGTTGCGGAGCTGTTGGTTGACCTCGGATTCAGCGAGGAGGTGCTTCAGGCCGTGCGAGCGCCGGAAGGTACCGGTGAGGCGGCGTCAATTGACGGCATTTTCGAGGCAGCTTGGGCAGCTTCCCCCGAAGAGTTCGTGATAAACCTGCGAGCAGTGTGACTCGCCCATCCGACTATCTGGAATCGATCGTGGTCGGCTTTGTCAAGACGGCGATGGTTTCTGATGCGCTAGTCGAGAGGCGGTATCGAAGCGACGATCTCAGCGCACCGGTCGACCGCCTCTGACGGCAGCGCTCCCGGCCACGTCTGCTGAAGTCGGAACTGGGCGCGATGAGCGGCGGCCACCGATTCCGGATCCCCAACACCGATCCATTCGAGGAGACCGGCGAGCACGGCTTCGTCAGACAAGTCCTCGTATCGGACGACAAAGGTATCGGTTGGAGAAATCTGGCGCCTTGCTGCCTCAACACACTTCTTCCACTGAAGCGCGCAGGTCACGGCAACACCCGCTTCTGAGAGATCGGACTCGATTCCCTCGTACCGCGGTCCCCAGATGGGGGCTTCCTGGTCGCGCTTGAGGGCATTTCTTGCGAACCAGATCGCATAGCGCCATTCACGGACCGGAAAGGTGCGCAGCTTCTCAAGCAGGTACGACCGATCGTTCGGTGCAGTCCACTGGCGGTAGGACGACTCGACGACGTCGTGCCCGTCACGTTCGAGGTAGATGAACCGTGCTTCAGGCAGGACTTTTCTGACCATATCCATCCTGAGCGTGTTGGAAACGGTCTTCTCCAGCAGGAAACGTGCGTTGTCGTGCGCATCCGTCCTCACCAGACGGTCCAACTGTCGGCGGATGTGCTGGCTCGTCGCCTCCGGGACGTCGGAGGCATCGATCTCATCATGCGGGCAGGACTCATTGCCATGGCGCCAGACGTAGTTGACGTCATACGGCGTCGCCACGATGTCGTTGCTCGTGGCGAGCACGTCGCGCAGATACTTGGTGCCCGAACGGGCCGCACCGATGAGCACGAGCGGGGACCGGTCGCTACGCATCGAGGCCCTCAAACAGGTTGATCCAATCGGCGATGCGTGCATCAGCTGATGCCAGCTCCATGGCAAGTTGTTGTGCCCTTGCGTTTGGAGGTTCGGGTCTGCTGGCCAGATCAATGATCGCGGCAGCCATTTCCTCAGCCTCCAACCGACAGGCGTCGCCCACATCGTTCTGGATGATCGTCTCCGCCAATTCGGAGTCCGGTTCGACCGCTGCGAGGACGCGTGTGCCCGTCGAAAGATAGGTCATGGTCTTGCTCGGATACGCGGCCCGAATCAGGCCCGGCTGCAACGTCACAAGAGCGAGATCCGATGCGGCCACAACGGCCTCGGCCTGCGCTTGCGACACACGCCCGGGAAGAAACACGCGGTCGTTCAACAACTCGGCTGCCTGTGCCTCGAGGTCGGGCTTGGCAACTCCATCACCCAACAGCACCAAATGGCACTCGACTCCCGCATCCAACGCTGCCTTTACGGCAGACAGCGCAACATCGAGACCCTGAAAGCGTCCGAGGTTGCCGGCAAACACGATCTGGAACGACCCGGGCCGAAACTCGGTTTCGATCTCGATTCCGGTCTCGCCGTGCTCTCTGTCTGGGAGAAAGTTGTTGATGACGGTCGTCGTCGGCGCCGAGCCGGGCCGGGAGTGCACCGTCGATGCCATATCGCGGGAAAGTACGACCACCCGGTCCGCGTGGCCCGTTGTCACGGCGTCGATCCGGCGAGACACACGGGCGAGCACGCCCTGCTCCGGCTTCGCAAGCACCTCTGGATAGATGTCCTGCATGTGGTAAACGAAGCGCGCCCCGCTGAAACGGGCGCCCAGCAGTGCAGCAAATGCCACCAGGATCGGTGGCGTTGTGGCTGCCATCACCGCGTCTTGGCGACCTCGGCGGGCGGTCGTCCAGAAGACCTGCGCAGCGAACAGCGCCAGGTTGATCGCCCGACGCGCCATCTGAGACTTCTGCTCCGGAAACAGACGCAGGCGCCTGACCCGAACGGCTCCCAACATCTCTTCGGGAGGGGCTGATTCGTGCAGATGACTTCCGCCGTAGGAGGGCTGCGCCGTCAGTACGGTCACCTCGTGGCCAGCGGAGGACAAACCCTCCGCAATCGTCCGAAGCATGCTGGCATACGGGGGAGTATCCGGCCAGAAATAGCGATGGACCAAGACGACCTTCATCGAGCGATCGCCGCAATGGTCTGCAAGATGAGCCGGACGTCGCCCACGAACGACTGCTCCTCGACGTAGGACATGGACAGCGCGAGCTTCTTCGGCAGCAGGGTCTCGAGGTAGTACTCCTCCGGCGAACCAACTTCAGCCAGAAGTTCCTGTTCGTTGTGAAACTCGAGAGAGGCAGGATCAGTCATCCCCGGACGGACACGAAGGATCTGGGCGTACTCGTCGGGATACGCGTCGACATAGCGTTTCACCTCCGGCCGTGGCCCAACGAGGCTCATTTCCCCCCGGAGCACGTTGATGAGCTGCGGAAGCTCATCGATCTTGTACTTGCGCAGAATCGACCCGATGCGGGTGATTCGGGCGTCGTCGCCGCTTGTCAGCTCTGGGCCTCCGCTCGATGGCGCCATCGACCGAAACTTCAGCACGTCGAACGGCACACCGTTGCGGCCAATCCGCTCATGGCGGAAAAACGCGCGGCCAGGGCTGTCAACGCGCACGGCAAGAGCGATGAGCGCCAACACCGGCCAGCTCACCAGCAAGAACGCCCCGGCCGCCACCAAGTCGAGTAGGCGCTTCATCCGGCCGCGAAGTTGAGGACCGCACCGATCACCGAGTTCTGTTCGGCGTCTGTCATTCCCGGGAAGACCGGAAGGGACACGATGCGAGAGAACTGGTCAGCCGCCACCGGAAAATCCTCCGGTTCGAAGCCCATCGTCTTTGAGTAGTACGAGTGCATGTGCAACGGCCTGTAGTGGACCGAGGTGCCGATCTCCGCCTCGCCCAGTGCAGCGATCAGCCCGTCGCGGGTCCGTCCGCCAAGTTCTTCGGGGTCAACCCGCAGCACGTACAAGTGGCATGCATTCGCCGAAATGTCCCCCAACGGTCGCGGTCGGATTCCGGGGACTTCCGCAAACGCTTCGTCGTAGGCCATCGCGATTTGTCGCCGTTCTTCGGCAAACCCAAGCGCACGCTCGAGCTGGACAAGCCCAAGCGCACCCGCCGCATCGGTCATGTTGTATTTCCAGCCGGCCTCGACGATGTCGTAATCCCAGGCAGACCGAGTCTCGAAACGAGCCCAGGCGTCACGGCTCAACCCATGGAGGCTCAACCGGCGAGCCCGGTCCGCAATGGCCTCGTCGTTGGTGGTCAGCATCCCACCTTCACCCGTGGTGAGCGTCTTGTTCGCATAGAACGAGAAGCAGGTGGCGTCCCCAATGGAACCGATCATTCCGAGTTCGTGCCGAGTCGGAAACGCATGAGCAGCGTCCTCGATGATCCTGATCTGCGGATGCTTCTTCCGAAGCTCGCAGACTGCCTGCATGTCCGCAGGGCGCCCGCCGTAGTGCATCGGCATGATCGCACGAGTTCGCTCGGTTACGAGCGCTTCGGCCTGCTCCATGTCGATCAACAACTCGTCGGTGCAGTCCACGAGAACCGGAACTGCGCCAACAGCGAGGACCGTCTCAGCGGTGGCCGCGAACGTGAGGGTCGGCACCAGAACTTCGTGGCCCGGTCCGACTTCGGCCGCCAAGAGCGCCAGGTGAAGCGCCGCTGTGCACGAGTTCAGCGCTACGGCGAACTTCGCATCCACAGCATCGGCGAAGTTCGACTCGAACTCGGCAACCTTCGGACCGGAAGTCAACCAGCCGGACAAGAGCGATTCGCCGACGAGCGCAACCTCTCGGTCTGAGATGTTTGGCCGAAAGAATGGCACTGCAGTCATGGTTCGCCTCACCCCCGAGTACTCAACTCGTGTCGGCCCCATTCGCCACAGTGTTAGGCCGACACCCCCATTATCCCGCACGAAGGTCTCTGACCTTGTTTCTTCCGGCTGGTTGGCGTTTTCTACTGGGTGCGATCGTCCCACCGGGCAACGCTCTGGATCTGGTTTGGAAGATACCAAGACCGCAGCGCCGGAAGGCTCTCCGACAGCATCATCGGACGCCGATGCAGGATCGACCACGTGCCGCGTCGCAAGAGGCGCTTCGTTGCCTGACCCTCGCCGAAGACCGGTCCCCACCAGGCCCGCTTGTCTGCAACGAGAGCGTCAGGAACATCAAGGTCTAGATCTTCTCGAAGGATGCGCAGCGCCTGCGCAGTCAACGGTGCCAGCCCTTCGTCCGTCGCCAAGCACTCGAATCGATCCCAGTCGAAACAGCCTGCAGTTTCAGACACAAGCCGTGCGCAATCGGCAAGAATCCACAGCGCACCGCCGCCCTTCCGGACCAGATTGATGCATGCGATGGCGAGCGCCAGCTCGCGCGACGGCCCGCGAAAGCCAGAGCCAGAGTCTCCGAACTGCTGCGTGAAGTGCTCCTCGATTCGCCCAGGGGAGCGCAGCGGGGTCACGAAGCCGAACGGATTGAAGTGGACGTCGAAGTCGACGCCGTCGACCGAGATCGTCACCTCGTGAATCGGGGTTCCCCGTTGCGATAGTTCAACCAAGGCTGCCGCCGAAGCCTGTTCGCGGCCCATCGCAACCAGCAATTCTTCCAAACCTGCCGCAGGGGGCGAGCTCACGAACAGATCGACGTCGTTGTACGGACGCAGACTTGGCGAACGGTACAGCGCAGCGTTCGCAGGCCCCTTGAACACCCCCAACGGGACGTCCGTGCGGTTCGCCAACCGCCCTACCTCCGGCAAGACTCGCTCCGCCCGACGGCGACGGGCATCCGACCGCATCGCGAGCGCAGTCAGTTGAAGTCGGCCATCCGGGTCGATCTCGATGCCCTGCGCCTCAGCTTCGCCGAGCA
>JAHDDJ010000013.1:12613-20784 GCA_020629385.1 Erythrobacter sp. | reverse complement strand
CCCTATGTGCTGAAACCGGTGAATGAGGGATCATCTGTCGGAGTGGCTATTGTCACCAATGAAAGCAATTACGGCAATCCAATCCGGCGCGATGCCAAAGGGCCTTGGCAGGAATTTGAAAGCCTTCTGGCCGAACCGTTCATCAAAGGGCGCGAGCTGACTACGGCGGTGATTGACGGCCAAGACGGCCCGCGGGCGCTGACGGTGACGGAACTTGTGCCCAAATCCGGTTTCTACGACTTCGATGCCAAATATACCGATGGCATGACTGATCATATTTGCCCCGCCGACATTCCAGAAAACATTGCCAGACTGTGCTTAGACTATGCGGTGAAGGCGCACACAGTGTTGGGCTGCAAAGGGACCAGCCGAACCGATTACCGCTGGGACGACGAATTGGGCGAGGACGGGCTGTTTGTTCTAGAAACCAATACCCAGCCGGGCATGACGCCGCTCAGCCTGGTGCCCGAGCAGGCTAAGCAATGCGGCATGGATTACGGCGATCTGGTCGAAGCGATTGTGGCTGAAGCTATGAGAACGCATGCAGTCAAAGGAGGGGCCAATGGCGACAGTTAAACGCAAGGCAAAGGGCGTCCGCCGTTCCGCAGCGGCAACAAGCCGGGCCAACAAGGCGCGTCAGGCCAAGGCGAAAACCAGTTCTTTCATGGATTCGGCCATGGCTGTTCTGCCATTTACCGAAGAACAGCTGCAACGCATCTTTCTCGCCATCATTTTTGGTGTCGCTTTGGTCGCGGCCTGGTTCATTGCAAGCCTTGCCGGTGTGCCAGCGATGGCGAAACAGCAATTGGCGAGCGCGGCAGTCGATACCGGCTATGTCGTGAAATCGGTCAGTCTGCGCGGTGCGGACCGGATCAACGAATTGAAAGTGTATGAGCGCGTCCCGCTCCAGCAACCCATGCCGCTGGTCGATGTTGCAGCCATTCGCGACGATTTGCTTGAACTGAACTGGATCGAGGATGCGCGTGTGTCGCGTCAGCTGCCCGATACGATCGTTGTCGATATTGTCGAGCGTACACCGCATGCTGTCCTCAAACAGGCGGACAAGCTGGTGCTGATTGATCCGACCGGTGCAGAGCTTGAGCCGATTTCGCGTGCCAATGCGAAGGGTATGCTGATGATTTCCGGTCCCGGATCGCGCAAACAGGTCGAAGAATTGACCGCCTTGCTAGACGCGGCACCGGCTTTGAAGCCGCAAGTCGATGAAGCGGAATGGATTGGCAATCGCCGCTGGGATCTGACGTTCAATACCGATCAGGTTCTGTCATTGCCGCAAGGTGACCGCAAAGCTGCATCAGCGCTGGTTGCTTTTGCCAAGCTCGACGGAACCAGCAGGTTGTTAGGCGGCAAGGTTGCGAAATTCGATATGCGTGCGCCGGAACGGATTTACATGCGTATTCCGGGGCGTTCGCAGCAGGTCCTGAATTCGGATGGAGGCGAATAATGGCTCTACCGCGCATCAGCCGCGTCTATGGCGCCGTAAATGTAGGATCATTCCGCATCTCTGCGATGATCATGGGCGTGTCCGAGACGGGCGAAATGATCGTCCTTGGCTCGGGTCACCGCGCCAGCCAAGGGATCAAACGCGGTTATATCACCGATATGGCAGCGGCCACTTATGCGATCCGCGATGCAGTGGAGCGTGCGGAGAAGAATGCTGGCACCAGCGTTTCAAGCGTTTGGGTAGGCTGCGCGGGCGCCGGACTGGCCAGCCAGATCGCCAAGGTCGAAATCGAGATCGGGGGCCGCCGGATCGAAGAAGAAGATATCGAACAGCTCCTCATCACAGCGCAAGATAGCATCCAGCCCGATGCGCGGATGGTGCTGCACGCGCAGCCAGCGCACTACACCCTTGATGGGGCACATGGTGTTGCCAACCCGAAGGGGCTGCATGCCGAACGGCTCGGTGTCGATATCCATGTGATGTTCGCCGAGGGTGCGCCTGTTCGCAACCTCATTGAGGCAGTGCAAAACGCGCATCTGGAAGTGGAAAGCGTGGTGGCCGCACCAATTGCCGCCGGTCATTCGTGCCTGACGCATGAAGAACGCGAATTGGGCACAGCGCTGATCGAGATTGGCGGCCAGACCACCAATGTTTCTGTCTATGCCGCCGGAATGCTGCTGGGCCTGAAATCTATTCCCTTCGGTTCGGCGGATATAACCGATGCAGTGGCCTCGGCCTTCGGTATTCGCCGTTTCCAGGCAGAGCGTCTCAAATGCGTCGCCGGTTCGGCTATCGCCAGCCCGACCGATCACCGGGAAATGGTACCGGTTAGCGGGCCTGATGAAGAGGTAACAGGCCCCGTCGCGCGCGGCGCGGATGACAAAAACCGCATTCCGCGGGCGGAGCTCGTCTCGGTCGTCACCGAACAGCTTTCCCGTTTGACGGACAGCGTCAACAAGGCGTTGAAGGAGATGGGTTTCTCCGGTGCGCGCGGAAGTCAGGTCGTGCTGACTGGTGGTGGGGCAGAACTGGCAGGTATCGCAGAATTCACCCAAAGCGCCCTTGGGCGTCCGGTGCGCATTGGCAGGCCGCCCAGTTTGCGCGGCCTGCCGGAAGCTCATGCCAACCCTGGTTTCGCGACTTTGGCCGGGCTTTGTCTCTATGCTGCCGATGATCCTGTTGACATCAGAACGATCGATCGCGGCTATCAGGAAACGGTCAAAGTCTCTGGCACAGCGATGGTGAATCGCGTGCTACGAGCGATAAAAGAATACTTCTGAAGAGGCATTCGCTGTTGCATGCCAAGCATTAACCACTGTGGATAAGCGTAAATCCCCTATGCATTGCCGATTCGCTTTGTGCCAAAACGGTATCCACTCTTTTGATTTTTATATTTTCCCCCGGAGGGACACCCAATGAGCATCAATATCGGTCCGCCCGCATCTGATGAATTGCGCCCCAAAATCACAGTCATCGGCGTCGGTGGCGCGGGTGGCAACGCGATTGCGAATATGATTGCGGCACAGATCGAGGGCGTCGATTTCATCGTTGCCAATACCGATGCGCAGGCGCTGAACACGGCTGCTGCCGATACGCGCATCCAGCTTGGCCCCGAGATTACCGGCGGTCTGGGGGCGGGTGCCCGTCCGGAAGTCGGTAAAGCCGCAGCTGAAGAAACGGTTTCCGAAATCGAGGATGCGCTGGAAGGCGTCAACATGTGTTTCATTGCCGCCGGTATGGGCGGCGGAACCGGTACAGGCGCCGCGGCGGTTATCGCCGAGGCAGCGCGCCGAAAGGGCGTTTTGACCGTTGGTGTCGTCACCAAACCGTTCCTGTTCGAAGGAACACGCCGGATGCGCGCTGCAGAAGCAGGGATTGCCGAACTACAAAAGCATGTCGACACGCTGATCGTCATCCCCAACCAGAACCTGTTTCTGGTCGCCAAGGCGGAAACAACGTTCAAGGAAGCATTCCAGCTTGCTGACGAAGTGCTGCAACAAGGCGTGCGTTCGATCACCGATTTGATGGTGATGCCCGGTCTGATCAATCTCGACTTTGCCGATGTGAAATCGGTGATGGAAGAGATGGGCAAGGCGATGATGGGTACCGGCGAAGGCGAGGGCGAGAACCGCGCTCTCGAAGCCGCGGAACGGGCAATCGCCAATCCGCTGCTGGACGGTGTGTCGATGCAGGGCGCGAAAGGCGTGATCATTTCGATCATCGGCGGCGAGGATATGAAACTTCTCGAAGTCGATGAGGCGGCCAATCATATCCGCGAACTGGTGGATGAAGACGCCAACATCATCTGGGGCTCGGCGTTTAATCCTGAGCTCGACGGCAAGATCCGTGTTTCGGTGGTTGCAACGGGTATTGAGCCTGCCAATGGCGTGGTTGACGCTACTGGCGAGACACATTCGCTCTCGCTGGGTGGTTCGCGCGCTCCCAAGCGCCCCGTTCTAGACCTCCCGACCGAAGACGAGCTGGAAGACGAAGCGCAGACAGAACCTGCGCCAGAACCGATGGGGCTGGCAGGGCTGGGAATGGGTTCTGACGACGAAGACGATTATGATGACGAAGATGACGGCGATGTCGATGGAATCGTCGATCCTCTTGCCGGTCTGCGTCAGTCGATTCCTGAAGAATACGAGGCAGAGCCAGAATCGGAAGCAGAGCCCGAGGCGCAAGCAGACCCGGTCGGCGAACGTTTTGCCGATGATGATAACCCGGAAGATGACTGGGGTGACGTGGACGCAGTGGAAGAGCCGCTTGATCTCGTTTCCGAAGCATCGGAAGCTGCTGCTCCGCAGGTCGAAGCCGATGGCTCGGATGAAGATAGCGATGAATTGCTGCTCAATGCTGACAAGCTGGCCGAAGAAGACGAGCCTGTTCAGCCACAGGCAGGGCGCAGGCGTGGTCTTGTGAGTGGTGATGGCGGAGAAGCCGAAGGTGGCGCCGGAGCGGGGAGCACGCTCTTCGAACGCATGGCCAACCTGTCGCGAGGATCCAAGGATTCTGTAGAAGACTCGGATGAGGAAGACGAAAACGAGGAAGAGGGCGGTTCGTCGCTCAACATTCCGCGTTTTCTCGGGCGACAGAATAACCAATAGGCTTTCTGCCAGGGCGTTTTGTCCCGATTAAGCTGGCTTCATGAATAAATGCGCGTCATGGATCGTGCGGTGAAAGACCTGCACAAAAACCCCTGTGTCACATGAAAGTTGAGCCTCTGATGGCTGCCTGTTTGAAAGAATTCTGCTCCAAAACGCGCTTCGTATTGGCGCGCGCTGCCTTGGTGCCCAGTGCGTTTGCGATCGGGTGCATGGCCATTTTGTCTGCACAGACGGCCGCTGCCCAAAACACCGTGTCGCAACCGGTGGTGCAACCTTTGCCGCCGCAAGGGGTTTCGGACCTCAACACAGCGTTGCGGCGCCTGGCGCGCAATTCGCGTGATGTTGATGCGCTGATTGATGCAGGTAATGCGTCGCTCAAAGTGAATGATGTCGATGCCGCAATCGGATTCTTCGGGCGTGCTGAAGAACTTTCTCCCGGCAACCCGCGTATCAAGATCGGCCTTGCCGCAGCGTATACACGCAAACAACGTCCGCTGGAGGCATTGCGCCTGTTTGACGAGGCCGAACGTGCCGGGGCGTCCATGCCATCTCTCGCTTCCGACCGGGGCCTTGCCTATGATCTGGTCGGCGATAACGCATCGGCGATTGTCCAATATCAAAACGCTCTTTCCCGGGAAGACGATCCTGCGACACGGCAGCGCTTGGCGCTCAGTCACGCCATTGCTGGCAATCGCGAAGCTTTCGAGTCAACGCTTGCGCCACTTATTGCGGACCAGAATGCGGGTTCCTATCGTACGCGGGCTTTCGGCTTGGCAATCCTGGGCGAGGATGCGCAGGCCGTCGCCATTGCTGAAGCAGCGATGCCACGGAACCTGTCATCGCGGATTGCGCCTTATCTGCGCTACATGCCGCGCCTGACCAAGGCGCAGCAGGCCGCAGCCGCTAATCTCGGAATATTCCCGCGAGCCGCCCAGATTGGCCGCGATAGCCCGCAGATTGCGCAATATACGGGCAATTCATCCGGCCGGAATGCCGATGCGCGATTGGCACCGCAAGGCGAACCGCTTGGACGGCGGGAAGATACAACCAGCCAGCGCCGCCGTCCGGATCGCGGCAGTAGCACTGTTGTGGCGGCTGCACCTGCAGAGGCGCAGCCTAAACCGGATGAAAAAGTCGCAGCCCGTATCGCCCGAGCCAACCGGCGCGCTGCATCTGATCCGCTTGCGCGTTCAAAACCGGCAGTGCAGACGCGAGTTGCTCGGCGGGAAGTGGTCAAGCCGGAAGAACAGGGTCCGGTCGTGGCGTCGCCGCCGGTAGAGGAAGTTGTCGCACAACGGGCAACAGTTGCTGCAGTTACACCGCCTTCGGGTACAACCTCGCCGTCAGGCTTCGATCTGGCTCAGGTCAGCAATACATCGGCGAATGCTCCGAAAACAGCCACACCAACTCCCGTGAGGGTAGTAGAACAGCCTGTAGTTCAGCCAAAACCCGAGAGCGTGGCGGATGCGTTCGCCAATTTCACGCTTCAACCGACTACCGGTGTGCCGGTCGACAATGGCGGAGTGGACATTCGCACGATCAAGCCGCCGCGAGAAGTCGCCGAGGAACCCGAGGCCAAGCCGGAGCCGCCCAAGCATCCGAAGCGCTATTGGGTGCAGGTAGCCACGGGCCGTGACCGCAGCGCGCTGCGTTTTGACTGGCGCCGGATAAGCCGAAAGGCTTCCGATGAGCTGGGCGACAAGTCCGGGTTTGTCACTCCATGGGGGCAATCAAACCGGCTTCTGGCCGGACCGTATGACAGTTTGCGAGCTGCACAACGGGCCGTCACCGCGTTGAAGGAAGATGGCGTCGACAGCTTTACCTTCACCAGTCCCGAAGGTCAGGAAATCGATCCGATCTAGCTGCTCCGATGGCGTGCAATGCTGCTTTTGCACAAGCTTTGAACAGTCTAAATCACTTCTCCCCAGCGCTGGTTAACGCTGCGTTTGCCTATCATCGGTTGGCCCTGCATCCCGTCACATATGATATGCGGTGCGCCACGATGAGAACGAGCGAACAGCTCTATGCCCTCCATGAGGATGCTGCGCCTGTCGATATGCTGACCGCCTTGTTCGAGGCACGCGGTTGGCCATTCAAGGCTTTGTCGCGGGAGGAAATGTCCGGCGAAATCCAGGGAAGTTGGGCCAATTACCAGCTGCGGGCGATCTGGCGCAGTGATGATAACGTGTTGCAATTGCTGTGTTTACCCGATGTGCGGGTGGCCAAGGAAAAGCGCGCTGCAGCCTATGAATTGCTGGCCCTTGCCAATGAACAACTCTGGCTTGGCCATTTTGATATCTGGTCCAGCGGCCATGTGCTTGTCTATCGCAATGCGGCAATGTTGGGCGATGACGGCTTGCTTAGCCTCGATCAGGCGCAAGCTATCGTCGAAACTGCGGTGGAAGAATGCGACCGGTTCTATCCCGCGTTCCAATTCGTGTTGTGGGGCGACAAGTCACCTCGCGATGCGCTGGACAGTGCGCTTGTAGATGCAGCGGGTGAGGCTTAACTCCGCTGGCCAGACAGTGTGAGGAAGCAATGGCGTTTGATAAAATTCTGATTGTCGGTTTCGGCACCATGACAGGCGCCATGGTCGAAGGGTGGCTGCGTGCCGGAAGCGAACCTTCGCGCTTTGAAGTCTACCATCCGCGCAAATCGGAAGTGGATCATGGGCTCACCGTGCACAATGAATGGCCGGATGCAGATTTTGATGCCGTATTACTAGGCGTGAAGCCGCATATGATTGACGATGTCGCGGACGGGTTACGACCGATATTAGCGAATGGCGCGGTCCTGCTTTCCGTCCTCGCAGGTGTCGAGATTGCCAGCTACACGCGGCGTTTTCCTGATGCTGGGGGCGTTGTACGTTTCATGCCCAACCTTGCAGTGGCACTAGGAAAATCGCCCAACGCCTTGTTCGGCGCCAACATGACCGATGAAGCCCGCGTCGCGGTCACCGCCCTTGCGGAGGACCTTGGCACGGCGGAATGGCTTGAGGACGAAAGCCAGTTTGATCTGGTTACGGCGCTTGCAGGATCGGGTCCGGGCTTTGTCTACCGCTTTATCGATGCGCTTGCGGCAGGTGCTGCCGGGCTTGGACTGGAGCAAGAACAGGCTGAAAGACTCGCTGTGGCTATGGTCGAAGGGGCGGGGGCTTTGGCCGCGCAATCGGAGCATTCACCGCACGAGCTGGCAAGCCGGGTGGCCAGTCCGGGCGGTATGACGCAAAAAGGACTGGATGTGCTCGATGCTGATAACGCTTTGAACATGCTTATAAAAAACTGTCTCGAGGCCGCGCGCAATCGCGGACAGGAAATGGCCGAAGAAGCCCGTAAGCAGGGTTAATACACGTAAACCGATTTTCTCCGGTTTTGCTTGAAAAACACCTGTAAAACACCGATATTGCTGTCAGAGCCGGTGCCTATTGCGGCGCCGGAAGTTAGGAGTTTGGATCAAATGGCTGATTGGAACGACACCCGTAACCAACGACCGGGTTTCGGCGCAGCACCTGAGACCTATGGTGAAGTGGGTGAACGCGTCGTCTTCGACGAGGGCCTGCGCAAGCATATGCTCTCGATTTACAATTACATGACATCGGGCGT
>JAHDDJ010000013.1:0-12513 GCA_020629385.1 Erythrobacter sp. | reverse complement strand
ACGAGGGCCTGCGCAAGCATATGCTCTCGATTTACAATTACATGACATCGGGCGTGTTGCTGACAGGTATTGTCGCACTGGCTGCCGTTGCTGCCGGTATTACCCAGGCGTTGGTGGGATCAGGCATCTGGTTCATCATCGCCCTGTCGCCGATCGCCTTTGTCCTGCTGATGAGCTTTGGCGCGAACAAGTTTAGCGCTGGCGCATTGCAGGTCATGTTCTGGTCTTACGCGGCTGTCATGGGCGTTGCCTTGTCGACGATCTTCCTGATCTACAGCCCGGGCTCGATTGCTGTAACATTCTTCGCAACCGCCGGTGCGTTTGCCGGTCTGAGCCTGTGGGGCTACACCACGAAGAAAGACATTTCCGGCTGGGGCAGCTTCCTGATCATGGGTGTTGTCGGTTTGATTATCGCATCACTGCTCAATGCATTCCTGATCGGTTCGCCTGGTCTGGAACTGGCGATTGCAGCCATCGGTGTCCTGATCTTCGCAGGTCTGACTGCCTATGACACGCAGCGTCTGAAAACCGAATACAGCTATCTGCGCGGAACACCGTTTGAAAAGAAGGCGGTTATCCTTGGCGCATTGAGCCTGTATCTCGATTTCATCAACATGTTCATGTTCCTGCTGCGCTTCCTTGGAAGCCGCGAATAAGCAGGACAACTGCTCTGACGCGCGGTTTACCGCGCAGCAGACTCATCTGATCGTGCCCGGGGTGCAAAGCGCATTCCGGGCATTTTCTTTGGCAAATTGAACCTTTAGGCTTCCTCTTCAGACTACGGTAAGGCAGGGATACGCATTCTGCTTTTATGGCTTTGGAGGGCCCGGTTTCATGATGCAGTCGAACACTGCCAAAATCCGTCTTACAGCGACCCTGCTGGGTCTGACTTTGCTGGCAGGCTGTGTCACACCGCCACCACCACCGCCGCCTCCGCCACCACCACCGCCTCCGGTCGAGGTGATCCCGCCGCGGCCCGTTGCGCCATCCGGCGTGGATATGAATATGTATATTCCACCACGCGACGTGAATGGCATCCGCCAGACCGTGAATTATGGTCTGTCGACCTCGCAAACGATCTGGAATGTCCGGTCCGCAATGAACGTTGCCGCATTGAATTGCCGCGAGCCCCAGCACGCAGCTATCTTGCCAGCCTATCGAGAATTGCTGACTGGCAATTCGCGCGAATTGAGTCGTGTGAATGACCGGGTTCTGGGAGAATTTCGCGACAAATACGGGCGTCAGGCCCGCTCCGAATTCGATGGTTATATGACGCAGGTCTATAATTACTTCGCCTTGCCGCCTGCGAAAACGAAATTTTGTGATGCAGCTGCAGAGGTTGCCACCGCTTACACGACGGGTGGTACAGCGGGACTGGAAAGCTTCTCCATGACAAACCTGCCGCGTCTTGAAAAAGTGTTCGACGACTTTTTCTCGTCGCTCGAACAGTACAAGATTGACGTGGCCGCATGGGATGCGCGCTATGCGATGCAACCCAACATGCTCACTGGCGGACCGGAGCCCGCACCGCCAGCGCCCGGCCTGACTACGTCGGTCATGCCTGTGGGCGTTCCTGCATCAACAGTTGGCGAAACAGCGCCTGCACCATCGCCAGATCCGGCAGCACAGGATCAACCGGTATTCGTGAGCGAACCGGTGGTCATGCCGCTGCCCGAGGATGACGGCGACGGTTCGCGCTGACCTACGGCTGACAATGCTGGCAATGCCTGCCGAATGCCCCTAAAGGCGCGGCATGCATTTCCTCGATCAAGCCAAGATTTTCCTGAAGTCCGGAGCGGGCGGCCCTGGTGCTGTCAGTTTCCGGCGTGAGAAATATGTCGAATATGGCGGCCCGGATGGGGGCAATGGCGGCAAAGGCGGGGACATTGTTTTCGAGGCGGTGCAAGGTCTCAATACGCTGATCGATTTCCGCTATGCGCAGCATTTCAAGGCCAAGCGCGGCAGTCACGGCATGGGCCGTGACCGGACCGGCGCTGGCGCCGATGATCTGGTGATCAAGGTGCCGGTAGGAACGCAGGTCCTGTCCGAGGATAAGGAAGAAATTCTCGCCGATTTTACCGAGGTGGGCCAGCGTGTCGTATTCCTCGAAGGCGGTATCGGCGGGCGTGGGAATGCCAGTTACAAAAGTTCGACCAACCGCGCCCCGCGCCAGCATCAGCCGGGTGAACCAAGCGAAGAAATGTGGGTGTGGCTCCGGCTGAAACTGCTGGCCGATGTTGGTTTGCTGGGGCTGCCCAATGCGGGTAAATCGACCTTCATCAACGCCGTGTCCAATGCCAAAGCCAAAGTAGGCGCTTACGCTTTCACCACGCTGGTGCCAAAGCTGGGTGTGGTGCATCACAAGGGACGCGAATTTGTACTCGCCGATATTCCCGGCCTGATCGAAGGCGCTGCCGATGGCGCAGGTATCGGCGACCGCTTCCTTGGCCATATCGAACGGTGCCGGGTGCTGATCCATTTGGTCGATATTTCCGGCGATGATCCGGCAGCGGCGATGACAACCGTGCAGGAAGAGCTCGCTGCCTACGGAGCGGGACTTGAAAAGAAGCCGCAGCTGATAGCACTGAACAAGCTTGATCTGGCTGACGCCGAACTGGCCGAGGGGTTTGCCGAGGAATTGCTTGAGGCAGGCGCGGATCAGGTCTTTGCCGTATCAGGCGCGACCGGGCAGGGAATTGAGCCATTGCTCGATGCGGTTCTGTCCTATCTGCCAGACCGGACTTCGACCGAAACCAATGCAGCCGAAGAAGAGTCACTGGACGAAGCCAAACCTTGGTCGCCTCTGTGATTTCTTGCCTTCAAGGTATCTTCTAATCGCTCTGCGCAGCCGCTAGGTCTGGCGCATGGCGATTGATGCACTCTCCCATCTTACCGACCCGCAGCATTGCGGTACGCTGGTGCTGAAAGTGGGTTCGGCCTTGCTTGTCGACGGGCGGGGAGAGCCGCGCAAAGAATGGCTGGAGGCTCTGGTCAGCGAGATTGCATCGCTGCGCGGCAGCGGCCAGCGGATCGTGGTGGTGAGTTCGGGCGCGATTGCGCTTGGTGCCTCGCGGCTGAAGCTGGACAAGGGCGGCCGTGCCAGTCTGTCCGATGCGCAGGCTGCGGCCTCGGTTGGACAGATCGCCTTGTCCGGGTTGTGGTCGGAATTGCTGGAGGCAGAGGGTCTTGCCGCTGCGCAAATGCTGGTCACTCTGGGTGATCTGGAAGAACGCCGCCGATACCTTAATGCCAGCTCTACGCTGACGCGGCTTCTGGAGGCGGGGGTGGTTCCGGTGGTCAACGAGAATGACAGCGTCGCCACCGAAGAAATCCGTTTTGGTGACAATGATCGCCTTGCAGCCCGAGTGGCACAAGCAGCCGGCGCGGATGCAGTGGTGTTGCTGTCCGATGTGGACGGACTGATGGACCGCGATCCCGCGCAGGATGGTGCGGTACTGGTGCCGGTCATCAACGGCGTCACAGATGAGGTGCGCGCCATGGCAACAAAGGGTTCCGCATCGGGCCTCGGTTCCGGCGGCATGGTTTCCAAATTGCAAGCGGCAGAGATCGCCGAACGGGCGGGCATCGCGCTTGCCATCATCAACGGTAAACACGCCAAGCCTCTGTCGCGCGCAGTCGACCAGAATTTGGGTACGCTGTTCGTTCCCACACGCAGCGATGATGCGCGCCGCTCCTGGTTAGGCGGTCGGATCGCACCAAGCGGCACATTGACGGTAGACGAGGGTTGCATAGCGGCGCTCGCCAAGGGGGCAAGTCTGCTCGCGGCAGGCATTATCAAGGTGAAAGGGACATTCGAACGGGGCGAACTTGTGTCGATACTCGATAGTGACGGGTGCGCTATTGCCCAAGGGCTTTCTGAATATAGTGCCGAGAATTGCCGTAAAATCTGCGGCAAACGGCAAACCGAACAGGAAGATATTCTTGGCCATGCGCCGCGCTCCGCAGTTGTGCATAGAGACCAGATGGTGATGCTGTGACGATTGCGCTGACCGGAGGCACCGGCTTTGTTGGTCAGGCAGTATTGGATGCTGCCGAGAGACAAGGGCTTTCGATACGGGCTTTGGCGCGCACTGTGCCATCGGACCGCAACAGCGTTACATGGGTGCAAGGAAGTCTCTCGGACGCAGCAGCCTTGGCCAAGCTGGTCGAAGGTGCGGAGGCCGTGATCCACGTTGCCGGCCTTACCAACACGCCCGATCCGGCCGAATTCGAAGCGGCCAATGTCACCGGCACTGAAGCCCTGCTGGCAGCGACCAAGGCGGCAAAGATCAAGCGTTTCGTGTTTGTATCTTCGCTATCCGCACGCGAACCGCACTTGTCGCTATATGGCGCGTCCAAGCAACGCGCAGAGGAGGCGGTAAAGGCATCCGGCATTAACTGGACGATCTTGCGACCACCGGGTGTCTATGGCCCGCGGGACATAGACTATCTCGACATGTTCAAGGCCGCGAAGCTGGGCATTGTTCCATTACCGCCGGGTGGTGCATCCTCGATGATACACGTCGATGATCTGGCCGAACTGCTGCTCGCCTGCGTACCGGCATCGGCCAAATTACGGCGCAGGACCTTCGAACCCGACGACGGGCGCGAAGGTGGCTGGTCGCACAAGGAAATGGCGCGGGAAATCGGCAAGGCGGTTGGCCGCAACGTGTTCGCGCCGCATCTACCGAAATGGGTGCTTACCGCTGCGGCCGGTTTCGACAGGGTGGCACGCGGTGACAAAGCCAAACTGACGGCGGACCGTGTCGGTTATATGACGCACCCCAATTGGGTATCACGTTCATCTATGGCGGTTCCCGCAGACATCTGGGCACCGCGTATTGCGACGCCGGATGGTCTACGTTCGACTGCCGAGTGGTATCGAAAGCAGGGCTGGCTTTAGGTCAGAACGCCGGATCGAAACCGGGAGGCAGCTCGCCGTCATCGCCAAGCGGTGTGTGGATGCCGCATTCGGTCTTGTCCCAGCCTTTCCAGCGGCCGGAACGCGGGTCTTCGCCGGGTGCGACTTTGTGCGTGCAGGGGCCACAGCCGATTGAAGGGTAGCCTTGCTCGACAAGTGGGTGACGCGGCAAGTCATGCTCTTCGAAATAGGCCTGAATGTCGTCGGCAGTCCAGTCGATCAGCGGATTGATCTTCAGCCGACCCTGCGTGTCAGACGTGTCCACTTCAAAGCGCGGCAGATTGGCGCGCGATGCCGACTGGAACGCTTTGCGGCCCGTCAGTGTCGCATCATAATCGGCCAGCGCATTGGCAAGCGGCAGGACTTTGCGAATATCGCAGCACCCATCGGGATCGTACGACCAACGCAGTCCGGTTTCATCCTTTTGCGCGAGCAGTTCAGGATCGGGCGCAAGGTTGCGCAAATTGGTCAGCCCCAGCTTGGCAATCACCGCATCGCGATAAGCGAGCGTTTCCGGAAAATGCTTGCCTGTGTCGAGAAACAGCACCGGCAGATCGGGCGCGACTTCGCTGATCAGGTGCAGCAATACCGCGCTTTCCGCGCCGAAGCTGGAAACGGTGGCAAGATTGCCCACCAATCCGTCCTCGACCAGATTGCGCAGCATTTCGCGCGTATCCTGACCGCGAAACATGCGGTTGAGGCGGATCGCGTCCTCATCTGTAAAGCGCGGGCCGGTGTCTATGCGATCAATGGTGCGCAGTTCATTCATGACGCTTATTCCAGATCGGATTGCGACCGTCGGTGGTCGCCTGATAAACTTCCGGCCACGTATCCAAGGCGCGCTTCGTTACCTCGGGGTCAAGCGGTGCATCGGGTTCAAACGCATCGAAACCGCAGCGCCGCATATTGTTAAGCTGGTCGGCCAGTACATCGCCAACGGCGCGGATTTCGCCCTCATATCCCGCCTCACGCAAGATGCGCGCAGCCGAATAGCCGCGTCCGTCACCGAATACCGGGAAATTCACTTCGACCAGCTGGATCTGGCCGATTTGCGGCAACAGATCGCGGGCATCGTCGCCGGGCTCGATCCGGACTGCATTGGCATTGGTCTGTTCCAGAAAAGCATCGACTGTCACTGCCGGATGATCGACTGCTTCATCGTCGCGGAAACGCAGGATGTCAGTCATACAATGCCTCCTTGAACGGAGCCATGCCGATCCGGTTATAGGTATCGAGGAAACGTTCCTCACCCTGCTTGTGCTGGAGATAAACGTCGGTGACGGTATCGACCGCGTCGATCACGCCTGCCTCGTCAAAGCCGCGACCGGTGATCTTGCCCAGAGCGGTATCCTCCGCCTCGCTACCGCCTAGGGACAGCTGGTAATTCTCGACGCCTTTTTTGTCGACGCCAAGGATGCCGATATGGCCGGCATGGTGATGCCCGCAGGCATTGATGCAGCCGGAGATTTTCAGCTTCAGTTCGCCCAGCTTGTCCTGCTTGCCATTAGCGGCGAAGCGTTCGGATATCTTCTGCGCCAGCGGGATCGAGCGGGCATTGGCAAGGCTGCAATAATCGAGCCCCGGACAGGCGATGATGTCGCCAATCTGGTCGAGATTGGGTGTGCCAAGGTCTGCCGCATCAAGCTTGGCCCATAGGGCATGGAGATCAGCAATCTTCACATGCGGCAGCACCACATTCTGTGTGTGCATGACGCGCATTTCGTCAAAGCTGTATTCCTTGGCCAGATCGGCCATCAGGTGCATTTGTTCGGCAGTCGCATCGCCGGGAATACCGCCAACCGGCTTCAGGCTGATAACCGCGCTGACATAGCTGTCATGCTTGTGACGGTGGGTGTTGCGATCGACCCACAGTGCGAAATCGGGATCGCTGCGATCGACGGTCTTGGGACCGTCCTCGAATGCCGGATCGGTGAAATAGGTCTTGATCCGCTCCAGCTCGGCCAAGGGCGGTTCGATGCCCTGTTCCAGCAGATGGGCGAATTCTTCCTCGACCTGACGGGTATATTCCTCTGCGCCCAGTTCATGGACGAGGATTTTGATCCGCGCCTTGTACTTGTTGTCGCGCCGGCCATAGCGGTTGTACACGCGCAGGCAGGCTTCGGCATAGGTGATGAGTTGGTCGAGCGGAACGAAGTCGCGGATGTTGGGGGCAATCATCGGGGTACGCCCCATACCGCCGCCGACAAAGAAGCTCGCGCCGATCTCGCCCGCGTCATTTTTGACGATCTGGATGCCGATATCGTGCAGTTTCATCGCCGCACGGTCGGTACCGGATGCAATCACCGCGATTTTGAACTTGCGCGGCAGATACATGAATTCCGGGTGGAAGCTCGACCATTGGCGCAGCAATTCGGCATAGGGGCGGGGGTCAACCAGCTCGTCCTGCGCGGCGCCCGCAAAATGGTCCGAGCTGATATTGCGGATGCAATTGCCGCTGGTCTGGATCGCATGCATTTCGACCTTGGCCAGATCAGCCAAAATGTCGCCCGCATCTTCCAGCTTGATCCAGTTATACTGGATATTCTGGCGCGTGGTGAAGTGCCCGTATCCGCGGTCATATTTGTCCGCGATATCGGCCAGTGCGTGCATCTGCGTGCTGTTGAGCGTGCCATAGGGGATCGCCACGCGCAGCATATAGGCATGGAGTTGCAGATAGAGGCCGTTCATCAGCCGCAGCGGCTTGAACTGGTCTTCGCTCAGCTTGCCTTCGAGGCGGCGCTGTGCCTGATCGCGAAATTCGGCAACGCGGGCATCGACCATCGCCTGGTCATATTGGTCATATTGATACATGTCAGATCACCCAGTTGCCGACTTCGGGATCGGCGGGTTTGAGAGTCAGGTCGGGCCGCACAGTCGGGCCGAGGGCGCGGATGCGGTCCTTGATATGATCGGGACGGGGCACGCCATCGGTAAGCGTTGCGGCAAGCGCATAGGGCACGTTGACGCGCCGCGCGCTTTCCTCGCGGGCCATGATGCTTTCGGCATTGTCGCCCACGTCCACCGCATCTTCGATGTGGAGCGACCAGTCGCTGCCGTCCCACCACACGACAGCGCCGCTTTTCAGATCATTGCCGGTCAGGATTTTCATACAGCTGCCTCCAGCGCGGCTTGCGCCACTGTGTTGTTGTCACGCGCAGTTACTTCGCCGATTACGATGAGGGCCGGGCTGATGACGTGTTCCTGCTCGATCATGTCAGGCAATCCGGCGAGTGGAGCACGCAAGACGCGCATTTCGGGGCGCGCTGCATTCTCGATGACTGCAACCGGCATATCCGGGGCAAGGCCGTCTTCCATCAGCTTTTCAGCAATCTGCGGCGCGGTTTTGACGCCCATATAGATCACCAGCGTCCGGCCATGCCCGGCAAGGCCTGCCCAGTTCTGGTCCTTCAGGCCTTTGCATTGCCCGGCAACGAAACTGACGATGCTGGCGCTTTCGCGGTGGGTGAGGGCGATGCCCGCCGCCGCTGCCGCGCCATTGGCGGCGCTGATGCCGGGGACGACTTCGACCGGGACCCCCGCAGCATGGCAATCTTCCATTTCTTCGCCGCCGCGGCCGAAGATAAACGGATCGCCGCCTTTCAGCCGCACGACATCGCGGCCAGCTTTCGCCTCGCGCACGAGCAAGGCGTTGATCTGGTCCTGAGGAAGCGTGTGCTTCGAGCGTTTCTTGGCGACGGAAATGAGCGTTGCATTGGGGTGGGCAAGCGCGAGAATGGCCGGATCGACCAGACCGTCATGCACGATCAGCGATGCTTCTTGCAGCAGGCGCGCGGCGCGCACTGTCAGCAGTTCCGGATCGCCCGGACCCGCGCCGACGAGATAGACTGTACCTGTGTGTTCCATGGCGCCGAGATGGGCCTCTTGCCCGATCCTCACCAGCGAGAATGGATTTTACAGCAGGTAGATTTCTTTTATCGCGCCGGTGTAACCGGATTCCGCTTAGTCTGTTTGCTTTCTAACGTTCTGAGAAAGCGCATCAATCAACCTGTCGATTTGCGCATTGCCACGGACGTTGAGATCACGCTGCGGGAACGGAATTTCGATGTCATGTTCCTGAAACAGCTCCCAGATGCGCATATAAATGTCGGATCGGATATTGGCGATCCCTGCTTCCGGGTCTTGAATCCAGAAGCGCAATTCAAAGTCGACCGAACTGTCGCCGAACCCCATCAGATTTACCCGGGGCTTGGGATTCTTGAGAATCCGGTCCGTCTGTTCGACTGCCTGGTAAAGCAATTCGCGCACCAGGTTGAGATCGCTGCCATAGGAAACGCCAACCGGTGCCTTAACTCGCACATCCCGCGAACTATACGACCAGTTGACCACCTGATTGATCATCAAGTTCTCGTTCGGGATGAGGTGCTCAGTCTGATCACGGGTGATCACCGAAATCGCACGGATACCAATTTTGCGAATCTGGCCGACGCTCTCATTACCAGCCTGATCGGATACCGAAATCACGTCTCCGGGCTTAATCGACTTGTCGAGCAGCAAGAGAATACCCGAGATCAAATTGCCGAATGTTTTCTGCAGGCCAAAACCGATCGCCAGACCAAAGGCACCGGAAAACACGGCCAGTGCTGTCAGATCGATGCCCAGCAGATCAACGCCAAGCATGAAAACGGCGGCCCAAATCAAGATTGTGCTGATTTTTTCAGTCAGAACACGCTGGGTATTGTCGAGCCGTGACATCCGGCTGATCAAGGCCCGTGATGCTTTTGTTGCCAGCCAGCCCAGCAGGATCACGAACAGAATAACGCCGATCACCACCAGCACATCGAACAAGGAAAGCCGCATGGAGCCGACTTCAATCGCCATGGCATCAAGGCTATCTGCCAGACTTCCTATCGTTTCGTTCTGTTCCGACAAGCCCTCTCTAATTTCTTCCGATGCTGCAAGCGCTTCCACCGGTTCGTTTTGTTCCGGAGTGGCTGTCTCGACAGCGCTGTCGTTTGCCGCCGTGGGTTCTGCTCCATCGGGCGATGGCGATTCTGCAACGGTGTCTGAAACTGGCGTGGCGGCGGTGGTCATTTTTGCTCCATGGCTGCAAAGCCTTGCTTGAGGTCGTCGATCAGATCTTGCGGATCTTCTAGACCGATAGACAGGCGGATGCCCAGATGGTTCCCGTCATCCCATTGCGTTGGTGGCCATTGGGACGCTGTGCGGATCGGCGCGGGATCGAAGGGCAAGGCAAGGCTTTCATAGCCGCCCCAGCTATATCCGATTCCAAATAGGGTCAGCGCATCGATAAAGCGTGCGCGTGCGGATTCATCGGCGTCGTGTAGAGTAAAGCTGAACAAGCCGCATCCGCCCGAAAAATCGCGCTGCCACAGATCATAGCCTGGCGCGTCGGGCAGGACCGGGCAAAGGACGTGAGAGACTTCAGTCCGGTTGGACAACCATTCTGCCACGATCAACGTGGTCTGGGTGCTTTTCTCCAGCCGTAGCGCCATGGTTCGCAAGCTGCGCAGCGCCAAAGCTGCATCGTCGGGCGATACGACATGCCCCAGCGTTTGCGCAGTACGGCGCAGCTTGCGGTAGAACCGTTCACCAGCACTGGCGCTGCCCATCATCAAATCGCTATGTCCGCCCACATGCTTGGTCAGCGACATGATCGCTATGTCGCACCCATGCTTGAGCGCGGGAAAGCCAAGCGAAGTGGCGTAAGTGTTGTCGATCAAACTGACCGCGCGGTGCTTCCCGGCAATCGCGGCAAGGGCAGGGACGTCGCAAACCTCCATCGTCAGGCTGCCGGGGCTTTCCAGCATGACCGCCTTGGTGCGTTCGCAGAAAAGCGCCTCGTATGCGGGAATATCGAGCGGGTCGAAGAAGCGGGTTTCTATGCCGAGCTGTTTGAACAGCCCTGTCGCCATCAGTCGGGTCGGTTCATATGCATTGTCCGTCACCAGCAACACATCGCCCGGCTTCAGGACAGACATCAGCGCACCCGATAGCGCGGCCACGCCGCTGGGATATAGCACAGTGCCGAATGCTTCCGGTTCCAATTCTGTCAGCGCTTCGCACAGTGCCCATTGGGTAGGGGCACCGCGACGCCCGTAGAAAAATTTGCCGTCCTCGTTGGTGCGCGTACCAGCCTTTAGCGCGGCGGTATTTTCGTATAAATGCGTGCTGGCACGCCAAACCGGCGGATTGACCACTGGTCCGGTCCACTCCTTGCGGCGTCCAGCGGTGGCGATATGCGTATCGCGGCGATGTGTGTCTTTACGCTCGGCCATATTTAGCGTGCCGGTCCCTGTTCCTTGGGCGTATCGGGATCAGCACCCCATTCGCTCCAGCTGCCATCATACAACGCGCCTTCGCGGCCAAGCAATTCCAGAGCGAACAGAACAACCGAAGCGGTCATTCCGCTACCGCAGGTGCCGGTTATAGGGCGATCAAGATCAAGCCCTGCCTCGGCGAAAATAGTTTCGAGTTCGTCGCGTTTCTTAAAAGTGGCATCCCCATTGAAGAGCTGCACGAAATGCAGGTTGCATGCGCCCGGAATATGGCCGCCCGCCAAACCGTGCACCGCATCACTCACATCCGCCGTGAAGCGACCGGCGTCGCGTGCATCAACCACCTGTTCTGTGCACTCCGCGCAATTGGCCAGCATATCCGCCTTTGACCGAACGCGGCTACGGTTATCCAACGCAGCGGTGTAGTCAGACTTTGGAGCAGGAGTTTTGCCATTCTCGGTCGGCAGTCCCAAAGCCGTCCAGCGCGCCATACCGCCATCCAGTATGGCGACCTTGTCGAACCCGAACATCCGGAAGATGAAATATGCCCGCGCTGCGCTGTGCAGCATGCTGTTATCATACAGAACCACGCGGTCCGCAGCAGAAACGCCAAGCTCTTGTAAGCGGGCCTCAAATTGATCGATTCGCGGAAGAGCCGCAGGGACTGGCGATGTCTCGTCCTTTAGCGAAGGAAGGTCGAGATAGCGCGCGCCAGCGATGTGCGTCTCGTGAAATTCCGTATCAGCGTCGCGGGCTGCTGAGGGTAAATGGGCCGATGCGTCAAGGATCACCAGATCTTCGGCACCCAATTGGGCTTCCAGCCATTCGGAGCTTACAAGTATGTCCATCGCGTCTGATTAGCGACGCGCCCCGTATCAGTCGAGAGCGCGCAGGCCTATATCACGATAGGTTTGTGCCATTTCGTCCAGCCGGAAAGGCTGAAGTTTGCTTTGTCCCTGTGGCGGTAGATTGCCGATCACGAAGGTGCGGGTCACCGGCGTTTTGCCTTCTGCTTCGATCCTGATGCGCAGCAGCGGCACATACACGAATGCGCGGCCCTGCGGGATCAGCTTGATTGCATTGACGGGCAAACGCAATTCGCTGGTGAGCGTCTGCGTGTCGCGGGCGGCCAGCTCTGCAATGGTCGACAATACGGGCAAATCCGTCGTAGCCGTGGCCAATTGCTGGTCCATGGGCGCTTTGCCGTGCGCGGTGACCATGTCTGCTTTGACGATGATGTCGCGCATGGTTTGCGTGCCCAGATTGCGAATGTCGAGCTGGAAGGCCAGCGTGGCGTTCATCACGCTCCGGCTCAAAGAATGCGCTTCAGCCTTT
>JAHDDJ010000250.1 GCA_020629385.1 Erythrobacter sp. | reverse complement strand
TCCAGCTTGTAGAACCGCATCGCCTCACCAACCGCACGACCGCTTTCATTCATAAAGGTTGCGGGCTTCAGCAGCAGGATCTTGTGATTACCAATGCGGCCTTCCTGAACCCAGCCCTGAAACTTCTTCTGGACCGGGCCGAAGCCATGCATCTCCGCAATGACATCAAGCGCCATGAAGCCGACATTGTGCCGGTGCATGGTATATTGCGGTCCGGGATTTCCAAGGCCTGTCCAGATTTGCATGATCGCTCCCTAGCGAGATGGATCCCAAAAGCAAAACGCCGGCCGCACTTTCGTGGGACCGGCGTTCGCTATTGGCTTGATGAAGGTTGAAATCAGTCTTCGCTGCTTTCTTCGCCTTCGCTTGCTTCAGTTTCTTCGCCTTCTGCACCTTCTTCCCCGTCTTCGGTGCTTGTGTCACCTTCGGCTTTCTTGAGTGCGGAAGGAGCGACCAGACCAGCGATTGTGTAATCGCGATCGGTAATGGCGCTTTCCGAACCTTCGGGCAGCGTGATTTCACTGATGTGGATCGAATCGCCGACTTCTTTGCCGGTAACGTCAATCTCGATTTCCGAGGGGATTTTGTCGACTTCGCAAACCAGATCCAGTTCGTGACGGACCACGTTAAGCACGCCGCCTTTCTTGAGGCCTGGTGATGCTTCTTCGTTGATGAAGACAACAGGGATAGCGACTTCGATCTTCGCACCCTTGGTCAGACGCAGGAAGTCTGCGTGGGTAGGGCGGTCGGTCACCGGGTGGAACGAAACATCCTTAGGGATGGTGCGAACCTTGTCACCACCGACTTCGACCATCACGATCGAGTTCATGAAGTGACCGGTCATTAGCTGCTTAACAAGCACCTTTTCTTCGACGTGGATCGTTGTTGGTTCTTCCTTACCGCCGTAAATTACAGCGGGTACACGGCCTTCGCGACGCAGTGCACGGGAGGCTCCCTTGCCAGCCCGTTCGCGCGTCTCGGCCGGCAGGGTCAGAGCGTCGCTCATAATAGTTGCCTTTCGAAATGCATTGATATGTCATTTCCGAGTACCACGCCTCCAGGGATGACCATGGCTCGGAAGAGCGCGCCTCTAAGGCTATCATGCGAGTTTGGCAAGCAAAACCGCTACTGGATGCGGCGGACTACATAGCCTTCGTCTCGAAGGAGGGCAGGCAATCCATCTTCACCAGCAAGATGCGCTGCGCCGACAGCGATCAGCATAGGGCCTTTTTCCGGCATCCATGCATCGATTTTTCTGACCCAGTCTTCGTTACGATTGATCAGGAGCGCTGCGCGCAATTCCGGGTCGGCAAGTATGCCTTTTGTATTTTCGGCAGCAAGACGATCCATATCCCCGAACAGCCACATTTCAACCAGCTTCCGGTATTCCGCTTTGGCATCTGTATCACTGTCCTGGATGACGGCGGTGAGCAGATCAATTTGATCTTCTTCGGGCAAGCCGTCGAAGATGGATAACTGCTCTCGCGCACCTTCGAGAATGAGCCGGTTCTCAAAGCGATTGAACAAGGCGTGATCAACGCCATTTTGAGATTTCCCGAAGCTGTTGGCTTGGGCAAGCGTTAAAGCGGCGGCCCAAGTCTCGGTGTTTTTGAAATCGCCGATATTGAAACCGGCTTTCGACATCGCCCGTACCACTTTCGTGTCCAAAGACTGGTCCACGCGATCTTTAAGAACCGGCAAATCAGGCGTCCTGGACAATTCGCCGAATATCCGGGAAAGCTCACCCGATCCATCCAACTCGCCGATCTCCAGCACAAGCCATTCTGACTCGTTGATTGCATTTTCCAGTATTGCCGTTCGCCATTCAACCCCATCGGGTAGTGAATGAATGGTGCCGAACAACCAGCCTTCCAGCTCTCCATCAGGGTTTTCTACTCGCCAAAGAGCTGGTGACGGTGCGCTGTCGTCGATCTCTATTTGCGGGTCTGAACAAGCAGACAATGCAATAGGGGCCAGCAGTACCAAGACTGCCAGCCCCTTAATGTTACGCCAGATTGACCGGCGATGTGCATTGTGACGCGAAATCATTGCACGCGAGTAGTGCTAATTCCCTTTTGTGCCAACAGGTCCTGTACACTTTTGGTCCCAGCAAGATGGCCCGCGCCCACTGCCATGAATACCGTGCCTGGCTGGTCAAGACGGGCATCAATCCATCCAGCCCAGTATGTGTTACGACTGTAAAGCAGGCGCTCGGCCAGAACAGGATTGGCCATCATGCCTTCATTGAGCATTGCGGCAATTTCGTCGACTTTACCGACTTTCCAGTCATCAACCAGATCTTTGAGCATCGCGATACCTTCTTCCGGCTTTTCAACCGATTGTAGGAGGAAATCGAGCTGTGCATCCTGCGGCATCTCGTCAAAGACGCTGATCTGGAATTCCATGGTTTCCAGCGCGTCGCGGCCCATGCCTTCCTTGACAGTCTTCTCAAGAACGGTCTCGACGCCGCTTTCTGCATTAAATCCGGCTTTTTGCATCACAACTTGTGCGAGCTGCATAGCTGCAAGCCAAGGCTCAAGTGTATCCAGAGCCTCTGCTGGTACGCCGAGCTTGGCTAGTCCGGCTTCGTAAGTTGTTTTTTGCTCCTCGCTCATCAGACTGCGCAGAGTGGTGCCGGTCGGCAGAATGCCTTTACCCATGATGAGGCCGGGGAGTTGCGCCATTGATTCCGGGGTCATGTCCACTTCGGTCACCAGCGTATCGGAGCTGTCGAGTGCCTCGCCAATCATTCCGGTTTTCCAATCGACGTCGGAAGGCAACGCATGGACGGTGCCGAACAGGTAAATAGTCGTGTCTTCGTCAGCGACTTTCCACAGTGCCGGGCTGGAAGTTGCAGCTTCCGTAGCAGTTTCAGTCGCTTCGTGATGGTGAGCAAGTGCCGGGCCAGCAAAGCTAATGGCAAGTGCAGCTGCGGACAATGAGAGGGATTTGAGCAGTTTCATGTTCTTTTCCTTGGTTCGAGAGAGAGGTGAAAATGGAATTCAACGCCAGCCAAGCTTGCGCAGGCCGTAGGCAATAAAGGTTGTGATGATCATGGTCAGAATGACCGCGATGGCGGTGGGATAGGTGCCGGTTACGCCGAGTTCTGCGAGGAAGTACCAGCCTAAAAAGAGCAGTAAGGCACCGTATTGCCCGATCAGATGTGACCACAAATTGTCCATGAGGTCCAATTCGTCGACCCTGCGGAAATAGTCCCACGTGAAATAGATGAGTGCCAGCGCTGTTATTGCTCCTATTATTAGCGGCACTGCAAGTGGCACGGCCCCAGCTTCGAAACGCGCCGTGAAGAAGCCAGCAAAATAGCCTACTACCGCAAAACCAAGCATGGCAATCGCCAGATATTTGAAGAAGCGCTTACGCTTCTCTTTGAACATCTGTTCGCCGG
>JAHDDJ010000249.1 GCA_020629385.1 Erythrobacter sp. | reverse complement strand
GCTCCGGCGCAGGCGGCGAGAAGTGTCGATTTGAGAAGTTTCATACGGCGTACCCTAAATGAATCATTATGAATGCTGGGAGAACGTCAGCAGTAAAACGCAAATCGGCCCCGCAATCAAGAGATCACGGGGCCGATTTTTTGCAGTTTTAACGACTGCGGTCGACTTAGAAGTCGATATTGATCGAGGCGAAGAATTCACGACCGTTATAGTCGTAACCCGCACCCAGAGCAGTGTTCGAGATATCGGTGATACCACCTGCGAATGGGCTGACCTGTGGAGGCGCAGTGTCAAACACGTTGCTCACGCCGACCAGAAGATCGAAGCGTGGACCCGAATAACGGATCGAAGCTGTGTGCAGGAACTGCTCGTCAGCGAAGCCGATTGGGCGACAGAATACGCCGTCACCCGCAACCACCCCATCAGGGACGCCAGCCGCATCACGCGAACCGCCACCCAGACAGGTGCTGCCGGTCTGACCGATGAAATCACCTGCTTCGTTGAAGCCGAAGACGTCGGAGAAATCGTCAATCACGTCAGGATCCTGATCGAAACCGCCGATGTACCGTGTGGTCCAGTTGAAGCGGAACTCGTCGAGCTGAGCCGAGAAGGTCGCACGGCCGGTCCACTTCTGCAGACCAACTTCACCCGCATCATCATCGAACTGGCGGTCACCATTGTCGTTGATGAATAGCGAGCTGCGCTCGATCAGATGGTTGGCACGAACGTTCAGGCTGAAGTTGACCATCTTGCCGCCGATTGGGACTTCCTTCGCCATGCGAGCGTTGAAGTCCATACCGCGGACACTTTCCTCGTTCAGGTTGATGAACCCGGCGAAGACGTCCGAAACCAGCTGAGTGCCAGTCGGCGAGACCGAAATACGATCACAGAAGGTGCTGCGCTGATCATCTTCACGCGCGTAACAGTCATTGAGAATGAACTGCGCAGAAGGTGATACAATCGAATCCTTCAGCTTGATGTCGTAGTAGTTTGCGCTCAGCGCGAAATCCCACCCTTCGCCAAAGGTCTCTTCGAACGCGAAGCCAGTGGTCAGTGACCGCGAGGTTTCAGGATCGATATCCAACGCACCACCGCGAGCGATCTCGACGCTCGAGTTTTGCACTGGAGGCAATGCATTACCCGTCGTCGGATCGATCTGTAGACCGGCAGACGTCGGATCACGACCTTCGCGAATACAAGCATCGAGGATGCGCTGGTCGCGATTGTCGTTGGTTGCATCGTAGCTGTTGGTGTTGTTGTCGAATGCATCGTCAGGAACGGCACATGGATCGAACAATGTCTGGAAACCAGTCTGCGAACCAAGGAAGTTCTCGCGAAGGTTCGGCGCACGGAATGAAGTACCGTAGCTGAACTTGAGCAGCAGTTGCTCGATCGGACGCCAGCCGGCCTTGATCGAGTAAGTGAAGTTGGTTCCGTAGAATTCCTCGTCAGTCACACGACCCGAAAGGTTCAGGTTCAGTTCCTGGACCCAAGGCTTACCAGCCTGGAGAGGAATATCGATTTCACCGAAGACTTCCTTGATTTCCTTCGAACCGACAGCACCGCTATCTGCGAAGAAGCCGAAGAACAGGCCGTTCGAAGCCACGTCGCTTGCAATCGAATTGATCTCGTCGCGACGGTACTCCGCACCGATCACGGCACCGACCGGGCCAGCAGGCAGGTCGAACAAGTCGCCAGTCGCAAACGCGTTCCAGACAATCTGCTCATATGTTGTTTTGAACGAACGCTCACCGAACACGTAATCGCGCTCAGCTTGCGTTGCAAAATCACCCTGTGCCGAATTCAGTACACTTGGCGCAAACAGGTTAACCGGAACACATCCTTGCGTCAGGTCAGCCAAAGCCGCGTCAGGATTGGCCAGAGCCGAAGCATCACAAGGGGTGATGGCCGGCAGACCGCCGGTGACCTGAGCGATGAACGAGTTACCGATCGTCTGGCCGGAAACATAGTCGTCAGCAATGCCGTCGCCATTGTTATCGAAAATGCCGTCGCCATCGAAGTCCATCGTTGGATCGATACCAAGCGCAAAAGCAAGCTTGTCTTCACGAATACCGAGAACGGTCGAGCGACCATCGGCATAGGAATAGACGAACGATGTTTCGAACGACCAGCTTGGCGAGATGAATGGCAGATCACCTTTCACACCAAACACGCCGCGATACTGCTCTTGCGTGACGTCTGTGTTGTTACGGTCACCCTCGATCGCAAAGACCGGGCGAACCGAGATCGGACCAAAGCCGGTAATTGCACCGAAATTGGTATCCGAACGACAGTCAACGCCCGTAACATTGGTGTTACAAGGGTTAAACGCGTTGTTATCGGGAACATACGGGAAAATCTGGGCGAAGAATTCGTTCTCGCCGAAGATTTCAGCGCGAGTGTACATCGCTTCGAAGAACGGCGTGATATTAGCCGCACCCGGGAATGTGTACTCACCATAAGCCAGAATGTTGTAGCGCTTTTGCTGGCTCAGGAATGTCTGTTCCGGATTGGCCCCGTTCAGGTTGTAGTCGTTCAGGAAGTCCAGATCGCGAACGCCGTCACCGTCGAAGTCAATCGGGCCACCAAAGAAGGATTCACTGAACCCAGGAATGCCCGAGTTACCAGCGATGGTGCCGTTGTTATAGACCCGCTCGTCGAAATAAACCGAACCTACGTTGGTGAACGGAATGATGATCCGGCCGTTGAAACCCTGCTGGATACATTCGCTGGTTGATGTGGTCACTGCACCACCCGAATCCGCCAGCGCGTTGGCCTGCTGATCGATGGTTGTGCGACGCACTTCGCCAGTGTTGGTGATATCGAGGTTCGTTGTACAACCACGGAAGAAATCACGGTCGCTCAAACGGATGCTGTCACGGTAATCATACTCAGCACCGATTCCGAAGAACCCACGGTCCGTGTTAAAGCCCCAAGCACCACCGACAGTGAAGTCATCACCACCGCCTTGCGGATTGATGTTGCCGAAAGCTGTCAGCTCGAGACCATCAAAGTCTTTCCGCAGAACAACGTTACCGACACCGGCAACAGCGTCCGAACCATAAACCGACGAAGCACCGTCAAGCAGGAGGTCGTAACGTTCGATCAGCGTGCTAGGCAGCAGGTTCAACGAAGGAGCGGTTGGCGCACCTTCAACACCAGCCGGCGCGAGGCGGCGGCCGTTGATCAAAAGAAGCGTACGATCAGCACCAAGGCCGCGAAGATCGAGGGTCGTCGAACCCGGGCCGTTGTCAAGAACGAAACCCTGGAAGGTCGCGTCGATCTGGACGCCGGCAGCACTTTCAGAACGCTGAAGGATCGAGGTCGGATCAAACAGACCTGCATCCTGCTCTGCTTCGGTCGTCAGGACCTGAAGCGGCGAAATGCTGGAGTAGGTGTCACGCTT
>JAHDDJ010000248.1 GCA_020629385.1 Erythrobacter sp. | reverse complement strand
GAGTTGAAAAGCTCGCCAAAGGCCGCGACCGTCTTGATACTAGCCAGCGCGTTGGATGCGCGGACCAGACGGATCAGCTGCTGCCCACGCTCGCTATCCTGCAACAGCGCGGCAAGGTCCTCGTAATTGCCATCGGCTGCGCTGCCGACGCCGGAAATGACATTCACCGGATAGCCAAGCTGCTGCAGGATAGCATTGTGCGGGATCGCGCGGATCTGGCGCAAATTCATGTCGCGATCTGCGCTCAAATCGGATTGGCGGCGCGATACACGGCTGCCGGTATTGTTGAGCAGGCCAAGGCCGAATGCGGTCAAGGCGCGGCTGTAGGTCTGGCTTTCCAGATGGTCGCGCTGGTGCTTGCGAATGGCGCGATAGAAATCGAGGCTGAGATCGGTGCGACGATAAAACTGGTCGGTCGGCGCATCAGGATCGGAAATGGACGGATTGAGCGTCACGATCCGGGTTAGCGTTGCAGTGGCCAGTTCGGGCGTGGCAAAATGCAGATAGCCATCGCCGCCCTGGAAACTCACCTCCGGCTCCAGCCGGATACCGGCCCGGACAAAACGCCGCCGCGCCCATGGGCTGAGCGGCCAGGCCAGTCGGTCCGCGAAACTGCTGGGATGCGCGCCGCGACCCATGCTTTCGCCATGGGTATTGAAAATCAGCGCGGCGACATCGGTCATGCCGTTGTCGCGCATCGCATCGGCAAGCCGTCCCTGAAGCCGCTCGATAGCGAGGCTTGCGGGGATTTGCCCGACAAACCGCCCGGCATCGGAGAAACCGGTCTGGATCGCGACCCGGCCGCGTTTGCGCGCGTAATTCTGGTAGATTTCTTCGGCCAGAAGGGCGTCGAGAAAACGCCCGCCATGCTCCAGTGCGCTTTCGGTTTCGAACAGCGGTGAGACATCGACCTTGTCCTCGATCCCGAACAGCTTGGAGAAATACAGCGCGGCCAAAATGGTGGAGGGCTGTTCGCATTCGGCAATCAGCATCCGGATCGGCGCATCGCCATCGACATGCTGGATGATCTGCGCCATCGCCAGAAACTGGCGGATCGCGGTGCTGCTCTCGATTGCCAGCGCGGCGAAATTGCTCCGCAAAGGCTGCACATTTTCGAGCAATTCGCGCAAGGTTGCCATCGCGCCCTTGCTGCCCAGATCAAGCGTATTGTCCGGATCAATCCGGCGGCGGATCGCATTGTGCAATTGGCTTGAATTCACGCGGAAATGGATCCAGCCCATGCCTAGACCGTCCGCGCGCATGGCGGCGGCGAGGGTCTTGAGGCCGATGGCACGCTGCGTATCACAGCCCTGCGCCTCGGCTTCGAGCAAGTCGATCAGCGGCGCGAGCGACAACAGCTTGTGCGGATGATCCGCCGTCAGCGTGTTGGCTGCGCGCGACAGGTCGGCTGGATCGGACAGATCCTCGCTGAAATCGGCCACGCGTTCATGCGAATAGGCCGCCGCATTGCGCAGCGTTTCGAGCAGCGGGTGCGCATCATCAACCGCTTCGAGCGCGGCGACATAGCGGTCCAGCCGCTGCGCTTTTTCCCACAGGCGGAAGCCGATGGAATCGTACCATTTGATATCGGTCCGGCCATCCATGTCGTAGCCGACCCAGCTTGCAAAGCGGAATGGCAGCGGGTGCGCGGTATACCATTTTGCGGGCCATGCCTCTGCCGCTTTTGACAGGGACTGGGCCACAATCTGGTCCCGTGCGTCCTGCGCATGGGCGATGGCCCGCATGGCGCGGTCATGCTCGTATTTGAGAGTGATCTGGGGACGATCCGACGCCGCGACGCATGCGTCATCGGACACATCGCCCTTGCTGCTGGCCGATTTTGCCACAGCATCGCTTTGCTCCGGCGTAAGAAGAAATGTCGGATGCGCGGTGAAAACGGCGTGCAAAGACGGGTTTTCCCACTGCGCCTTGAACGCATCGAAATCATCGATGGCGCAAAAGTCAGCGAGCGCGTCTGCATTTGCTTCTGGCGCGATGGGGCCGACCTTGCGGCGCAGCTGCGTGGCGCGTGTCTTGAGCGACTCGCATTCAAGCTCGGCGATCATGCTTTCGATATCGTCGAGCGAAATTTCGCCTGCTTCCAGCTTGCGTGACAGGTCAAGCGACAGCTGGAACACCGGATTGAACAAGGGTGTTTCACGCGTTTGCTGGTGTAGCTCGCTCAGCCTCTTGGTTAGGTCGGCAATATTCCTCATGCGCGCAGTTCCATCGCTTCCCGCGCCAGAGCTTCTACGGCTGCCTTGTCAGGCGCACCTTTGGGCGCGACCCAGCTTCCGCCGACACACAGGACCTTGTCAAAGGCCAGCCATTCAGCCGCGTTGGAGGCGCTGATCCCGCCTGTCGGACAGAATTTGCACTGACCGAACGGTGCAGAGAGCGCTTTCAAAGCGGGTAGGCCGCCAGCCGCCATGGCCGGGAAGAATTTGAAATGGGTCAGCCCCAGATCAAGCCCGCGCATAATATCGCCTGAATTCGCGATACCGGGCAGGAACGGGATTTCATGGCGGATCGCGGCGCGGCCGAGCGTTTCGGTCAGACCGGGCGAGACGATAAATTCGCTGCCTGCCTGAATGGCGTCTTCCAGTTCTTCCTGATTGGTGACTGTACCTGCGCCGACAATCGCGCCGGGCACTTGCTTCATCGCCGCAATCGCTTCGAGCGCGACGGGTGTGCGCAAGGTCACTTCGAGACAGCGCAACCCGCCGGCTACCAGTGCTTCTGCCAAAGGAACGGCATGGGCAACGTCCTCGATCACGATCACGGGAATGACCGGAGCGGTCTGCATAATGGTTTCGATATCGCTCATGGGTTGGACTCCGGATTACGGGTTGCAATGTTGGGATTTGTACGCCGCCGCCGCGCCAAACAGGCCCGGCTGCGGATGGATGATGAGTTTGACGGGGATGGTGCCCATCAGGCTTTCGAACCGGCCTTTCGCGCGGAACCGTTCGGCAAAGCCCGATGTCAGCAATGTTTCGCGGATGCGGTAGCCAAGGCCTCCTGCGATGACCACGCCGCCAAAGCCGCCTTGGGCCAGCGCAATGTCGCCAGCAACGCTGCCCAGTGACAGGCAGAAACGGTCAACCGCTGCGGCGGCGAGGCTGTCGCTGCCATCCTGTCCGCGGGTCCAGATGGCGATATCGTCTTCCTCGGTGACCGGCTTGCCTTCAAGCGCGGCCAAGGTCTGGTAAATGTCCGAAATCGCAGGCCCGGCGACGACGCGTTCGACCGAAACACGGTTATGCCGTTTGCGCAGCCGGGCAAGGATGGCATCCTCGATCTGGTCGAGCGGGGCAAAGTCGATATGTCCGCCTTCGGTCGCCGAAACGCGGTACCGGCCATCGGCCTCGCGATAGAGATGTGCGACACCAAGCCCTGTACCGGG
>JAHDDJ010000247.1 GCA_020629385.1 Erythrobacter sp. | reverse complement strand
CATTTGAGGCAGCGCAAAGTTTCCATCAAGGCTTGCGCCTTGGCTTCCTGTGCCGGGTCTTCGAGTTGCTCATAGGCAAGCGGCGCAGGCGGAAGCGATTGCTGGGCCGCTGCTGGTGCAATCAGCCCAAGAATTGCCAGCAGGGTAACGAACAGCCGAACCATCATTCCGCCTCCGCCAGTTTCTGCAGCAACAGAGGCACATGCTCTGCACGGACATCGCCGATATGCTGGTGGCGGATGACCCCGTTTCCGTCGACCACAAACGTCTCTGGAACCCCAGATGAGCCTATGCTCAATTGCACTTCGGACAGATCATCCGCGCCGATTCTGGTGTAAGGATTGCCGTAATTTGCCAGAAAGCGCGCGACATCTTCAGGTTTGTCGCGGATAGCGACGCCAACAATTTCAACACCTTGCCGCTTCAAAGTGTCAAGATGTGGAGCTTCGGCAATGCACGGCACGCACCAGCTGGCCCAGATATTGAGCAGCTTTGGCTTTCCATCCTTGAGGTTTTCGACAGTCAATCCCGGGCGCTCCGGATGCGCGGGACGCAATGCGAAATCCGGCACGGCTTTGCCGATCATCGCGCTGTTGACGAACTCGTCTTTCGGCTGGGTAAGCTGATAGGCTGCAAGCCCGCAAAACAACGAGAACAGGCCAAGAGGCACCCACAAACGCCAATTGCTCATAATGCGGCAACCTCCCGCTTGCGCTGTGCATTCCGGGATTTTGCGTGGCGACGTTTCAGATCTGTTCGGACCCGGCCGATGATGGCCAGAACGCCGCCCAAGGCGACCAGAATACCGCCATACCAGATCAGCGTCACAAACGGTTTCCACCACAGGCGCAATTGCCAGCGGCCGTCCGACGCCTGATTGCCGATTACCGCGTAAAGCTGGCCATTCCAGCGCGTCGCAAGCGTGCTTTCGCTGGTCTCCTGCGGCGGTGCCCAGAAGTTGCGTGATTGTGGTGTCAGTTCGATGGCTTTGCCGTCTTTATACTGGGCTTTGAGACTACCTTGAATGGCAGTCCAGTTCGGACCAGCAACCGGCTCGACTTCGGACAACGTCACTGTCCACGGCCCGACTTGCGTATTACTACCAACCGCAACTGCCGCCAGTTTTTCTTCGGAAAAGGCAGATTCACTCGCCATACCGAACAACGAGACTGCAATACCAAAATGCGCCATTACCATACCCCACGTCGCAATCGGCACACGGCTTAGCTTGCGACCGCGCAACGGCAGAAAGCTACCGATGGCCAATCCCACTGCAATCGCCAGCCCCAGATCGGCAAGCAGGCTGTACGCGCCCAAAACCAGCACCAGAACAAGTGTTGCGACCATAATTGCCGCGATCATCGCGATAGGCATCTTTATGCGGTCGATAGTGTCATTGCGCCAGCGCAGCAGCGGACCGACGGCCATGACAATCAGCATCGGGACCGTGAAGATAGCGCCAACGGGGTTGAAGTAAGGCGGCCCTACGGAAACACGAACATCGAAGGCCTCGGTCAAAAGCGGATAGAGTGTGCCGAGCAAGACTATACCGAGGATTGCGCTGAGCATGACATTGTTAAACACCAGCGCCCCTTCGCGACTGGTAATGGCAAAACGCTCCCCCTCTGCGACCGAACCCGCACGCAAGGCAAACAGCAGAAGCGCCCCGCCAATATAGATCGCTAGCAAGAACAGGATAAATGAACCGCGTTCCGGATCGACGGCAAAGGCGTGGACGCTTGTCAAAATGCCTGACCGGACAAGGAATGTGCCGAGCATCGACATGGAAAATGCGACGACCCCCAGCATAATCGTCCACGCCCGAAGCGCGTCCCGGGCCGCAAGCACACTGACCGAATGGAGCAAAGCTGTTGCCGCCAGCCATGGCATCAGCGAGGCGTTCTCGACCGGGTCCCAGAACCACCAGCCGCCCCAGCCCAGCTCGTAATAGGCCCAGTAACTGCCTGCGGTAATTCCTAGCGTCAGGAACACCCACGCGCCCAGCACCCATGGCCGCATAGCGCGGGCGAAGTCAGGGCCGACCTTTCGCGTCAGCAAGGCACCGACGGCAAAGCTGAATGCCACCGACAAGCCTACATAACCAAAATACAGTGTCGGCGGATGGAATGCGAGGCCGATATCCTGCAGCAACGGGTTAAGGCCATTGCCCTCAAGCGCAGGCTGCGGAAGCCGTTCAAACGGATTCGAACTGAGCAGAAGGAAGGCATAAAAACCAATGCCGACAAAGGCTTGCGCAGCCAAGGTTGCAAGCATTGTCTTTTCCGGCAAGCGCCGTTCCACCAGTGCAATCAGACCGCCTGCCAATGCCATTACGGTGATCCAAAGCAGCATCGAGCCTTCATGGTTGCCCCAGGCGCCCGAGAGTTTGAAGATCATCGGCTTGGCCGAATGCGAATTGGTCGCGACCAGTTTTACCGACAGATCGGTTACCGCAAACAGCCACAACAGCATCAGAAAAGCGAAAGCGGCCAGCAAGCCCTGAATGATTGCCGCCGGGCGAACCAGCCGTGCCAGTTCGCTCTGTTCATCGCGCTGGCCAGCAGCACCGCCGATCAATTGCAACACAGATAGTGCCGCAGCAATCCATAATGCCGCCAGTCCAAGTTCTGCGATCATGTGGTTGATCCTGCTGCGGCCAGCGTTGCGTCGGCCTTGTGCTGGTCAAGGTCCTGCAACTCGCGCGGCACATAGTTCTCGTCATGCTTGGCAAGCAAATTATCGGCCACAAATGTACCATCATCGGCCAAGCGTCCATCCGCGACGACGCCGGAACCCTCGACAAACAGATCAGGCAGAATGCCGGTATAGCGCACGGGCACAGTCGCACTTTCCTTGTCGGTTACGATAAAGGCCACAGTAATCCCGTCTTCCAGCGTTTTGACTGACCCCTCCTGCACCATGCCTCCCAGACGGATCGCGTCGCCCACTTCAGGTGGATTGGCGACAAGCTGGTTCGGCAGGTAGAAATAATTCGCTTCGTTGCGCAAAGCCCAAGCCGCCAACAATCCCGCACCGATCAAAGCAATCAGTGCAATCACCACCAGAACAAGCCTTTGATGCTTGGCTTTCATACCCGTGCTCATTTCCGTTTTACCTCGTCACGGCGTTTCTCGGCTCTGCGCATACCGGCCCAGCTCCACGCAATTACAGCCAAAGTCGCCACAATAGTGACGACGTAGCATGCGATCACAAAATCCCATTGATCCAGATTCTCGCGCATGATCTAACCCTTGGCACCCATCGCTTTGCGGCGCAGCCGCGCCTCCGTCTGGATTTCTGCCAGAAGCAATCGCATCCGGGCTAGGACAATCCCGCCAAAGATAAGAGAAAAGCCCAGAACAGCGACAGCAAGCGGAACGAGAAATTCCGCGTCAATCGCGCTCTTGCCCATCGTAAT
>JAHDDJ010000246.1 GCA_020629385.1 Erythrobacter sp. | reverse complement strand
CAGTTCCGGGGTTGAGCCCCGGGATTTCACCTCTAACTTAATAATCCGCCTACGCGCGCTTTACGCCCAGTAATTCCGAACAACGCTAACCCCCTCCGTATTACCGCGGCTGCTGGCACGGAGTTAGCCGGGGTTTCTTTACCAGGTACTGTCATTATCATCCCTGGCGAAAGTGCTTTACGACCCTAAGGCCTTCATCACACACGCGGCATCGCTAGATCAGGGTTTCCCCCATTGTCTAAGATTCCCCACTGCTGCCTCCCGTAGGAGTCTGGGCCGTGTCTCAGTCCCAGTGTTGCTGATCATCCTCTCAAACCAGCTACTGATCGTCGACTTGGTAGGCCGTTACCCCACCAACTATCTAATCAGACGCGGGCTAATCCTTTACCGATAAATCTTTCCCCCGAAGGGCGTATAAGGTATTACTCTTCGTTTCCAAAGGCTATTCCTTAGATCTGGGTACATTCCCACGCGTTACTAACCCGTCCGCCGCTCACCCGAAGGTGCGCTCGACTTGCATGTGTTAGGCGTGCCGCCAGCGTTCGTTCTGAGCCAGGATCAAACTCTCAAGTTGAAAACCGATTACTCGGTTATCCTTGACGTTCGAACCTCTGCACATCGTCCCGATTGTTCAAATCGGGACAGTCTCTGTTTGTTGTGCTTCAGGTTACCAAAGTAACCGGAAAGCCGTCCAAACAGTGAAGCTGACACTCAATTATCGGCCTAGGCCTATGAGCGCGATATACAGACGTTGATCCATCGAATGAACCAAACCGCCCACATATCTCTTCAGAAACTATCGATTTCAAAGAGCGTAGAGACAAAAGAAACAGTGTGCGCCCTATCTTGTTCGGCGCGCCCCGCCTCGAATACCTCTGGTTTTTAGTCTCGCGTCTCGTTTCCGTCCGTCTGCGTTTCCGCTTCAGTGTGGCCCGTCTGGCGCCCCGTTGTCGCTGAGTGTGTGTCTCAGCGCCGCCGGTGAGGGGGGTTCTACGGTTAGTGGCTGATACCCGCAACCCCTTTTTTCACAAAAATGCATTTTTTCCGATTTTTCCTGATTTTCGTTTGTTTTCGGGGGGTTGCGATACGAATACTGCGTCGGACCTTGGGTCAGATGTCATTTTATTGCGCAGTGCACCTAGGCCTATGTCCTAGATATAGCGTTATCCACCGGCTTACCCCCAAGCAAAGACGAGACTCGCCCCAGACTCGGCGGTGATTTGGTGTGAATCGCCGGTGAATCGCCCCCGACTCGCGTGAATCGCCAGCCTGATTCATGAAAAAAATTCGATTCAGGTGATTTGGCGGTGCGATTCACTCGGTGAATCGGTCTCTTTGGCAGCCGATTCACGTTCCGGCAGGATTCTTGAGAGCAACAAAGCAATCAGAAGCACCGGAATCATCAGAACGTATGATCCCCGCAGGGATGTCAGCTCTGCCACGAATCCGATCAGGGGCGGTCCCAGCAAGAAAGACGACATCGCAATCATCGCAGCCGTCGCAATGTTCTGCGCTTCGTGCTCGTCACTCAAGGACGCGGCTGCTGAAATGCCCAATGGGAATCCAATGGATGTGCCCAGCCCCATGAAGGCCAACCCGATGAAGAGGAACACCACACCGGACGGCACAGTGGCAAGGACCAGCCCGATCAATGTCAGGCAGATGGTAAACCGCGCCACCCCGCGGACGCCCAGCTTCCGGTTCAGCCAATCACCCAGAAAGCGTCCTGCTGCTAGAAAACCGGCAAAGACCGTGACCGAGATACCGGCCGTCGCAGGATCTGCCCCCCAACGGTCTGCATAATAGACAGCCGACCATTCCATCGCGGCGCCCTCAACCAAGGTCACGCAGAAGATAAAGAGCGCAATCAGGAACAAGACCCGCGGCATCTGCGACAGCTTCTGCGGTTTCGCTGTAGGCGTCCCGTCCCCCTGCCCCGCCAACCGCGGCAAATACGTGCTGGCAAGAACACCGAGCCCCGCGCTGATCCCCGCTGTCAGGATAACAGCCAGAACAGGACCCATTCCAAACAATTGGGTCACGCAGAAGGATCCGACCATCACACCCAACGACCAGAAGCCGTGGCAACGGGACATGATGATCTCGCCCGAGGCCTTCTCAAGTCGTCCTGCATAGGTATTGAGGGACACTTCCATAAAGGCCACGACCGCCCCAAGGGCGACAAGCGATAGAAAGAGTGTCGGAATACCCGTCGCCAGAAAGGGCGTCAGGATGATGAGCGTCTGAACCGGCAACAACATCTGGAACGTCCGGCGCGGCCCGACGCGGCTCACGATGCGGCTGGCCGGCTGCAAAACCGCGATCAGGGCCAGCGGCTGCCCGATCATCGCCATGGCCAGCTGCGCGTTGGTCAGGCCAAGCGTGTCTTTAATATAGGGGATCATCGCCAGCCACGCGCCAAACGCCATGGGCTGGAGCCCGAAGAGGGCCATAATGATCAAAGTGGCGGTGCGGCTTGTCGTCTTGTCCATGCCGCGGACGCTATCAAGAGTTTGCGGTAACACCAGTCGCTTTTTGTTGCGGGATGTAACGAAGACCGATGAGGCCGAGGATCACCGCCAGATAAATGAGCGGCTCCGCCTCCCATACTTTTTGCACCATTATATAGTGCACCGCCCCGAGTGCCGCGATCGGGTAAACCAGCTTGTGCAGCTTGCGCCAGGACACGGCGCCCATTTTGCGCAGAGAATAGTTGTTGGACGTGACCGCCAGCGGCACCATGGCGGCAAAGGCAACCATGCCGACAGTTATATAGGGGCGCTTGACGATTTCGGTCCACATCTCGGACCAGCGCAGCGCCATATCCAGAAAGACCCAAACTCCAAGGTGCGCCACGACATAGAACATGGCCAGCAAACCAACGGCGCGCCGGAACTTCAAAAGGTTCACGCCTGCGAACCGGCGCAGCGGGGTGATCGCAAGACCGATAATCAATAGCTGGAGCGCAATCTCTCCATACTCATGCTCCAATGTCTGGATCGGGTCCGACCCAAGCTGGTTCGTTGCTGCAAGATAGAAGAGGTAGAAGGCAGGAAGCGCATAGCCGATATAGACCACCCACGTCGGTATCTTGCGGGCAAAGCGATTGATCGGGTCTGCAATCCGGCTCATGGGACATTCCTTCTTAAGTCCCACCCTACATACGCAAGACCAGTGGCAAAAAAAGGTCTGTGTCAGCCGACCCACGACCTCGTCACCGATGTTTCAAACCCGACAAGAGGCCTCACAAAGAGACTTGAACTCTTCGATGCCAAATACCTCGGGGGAGTCCGAAGGACGGGGGCAGCGCCCCCTGCCTGCGAGCGTAGCGAGCACCGGTCGGATTTGCGCAGCAAATTCGAAACAGGAACTGGCAGACTGACCAACAAAGGCCGGAGCGTCAGATCAATAGAACTCCCGAAGATCCATGCCTTCATAAAG